>NZ_JBFBJB010000081.1:0-38104 GCF_040685895.1 Streptomyces sp. NPDC088124
TCTTGAAGGGCTGGTCGAGTACGGTCGCGGCCTCCGTCTTGGCCTGGGTGGAGACATCGGCGACCGGCTTCGCGGAGTCGTCGCCGCTGCCGCAGTCCGGCCACCGGCGCTCCGTCGTCCGGCGGAGCCGCCTCGGCGAGCCGCTTGATGGCGGCCAGCCGGGCGTCCCAGTCGGCCGCGACCCGGTCCATCCAGCGCGCGGTCACATTGAGCCGGTCCGGGCGTACCGCGTACCGCGCCTCGCGCCCCTCACGGTGTCCGGTGACCAGACCGGCCCGGTCCAGGACGCCGAGATGCTTGACGATGGCCTGCCGGCTGACCGGCAGCTCCCCGGCCAGCATCGTCGCGGTCGCCTCGCCGTGTGCCGCCAGGGCGTCGAGTATCCGGCGCCGGGTCGGGTCCGCCAGCGCGGAGAGCACCTCCGCCACCGTGTCCTGACCGGGGTCCCCGCCGGCGGCGTCCGTCGTCATGCGCCGAGCCGCTCCGCGTAATCCCTGATGACGCCGACCATGTCCGTCCAGCCCCCCGTGTGGCTCTCCTTGGAGGCGGTGTCCCGCCGCTCCTCGGGGATCACGATAGCGGCGAAGCCCGTCTCCACCACCCGCAGTCTGGTTCCCTCGCCCTCGGGGGTGAGCGTGAACTCCACGAGGGTGGAGTTCCCTTCGTCGGCCACCTCGCCGGGGTACGCGCTCGCCCAGCGGTACGAGAAGTGGTGCGGCGGATCGACCTTCACGATGACCGTACGGAACTCGCCGAAGTGGCCGTGGTCCAGGAACATGATTCCGCCGGGGCGCAGATCGACGGGGGTCGGCTCGCCCTGCCCGAACCACGAGCCGACGTGTTCCGGTTCGGTGAGGACCGCCCAGACGCGCTCCGGGGGCGCCGCGATGAGGACCTCGCGCTCGATGCGGTCGTCGGATGTGGACATGAGAAACCTCCCGGTGGAAACAGCTCTGAGGAAACAGCTCTGATGTGCAACTCAAGAGTTGCACTCATCGAGCCTTTGTGCAACCGGGAGGTTGCGCATCGATGTGCCGGCGGGAGCCGGAAGCTCTCAGTGGCCGCGGGCCACGGCGAGGCCGAGCGTCACCAGCCCCAGGACCACCCACCCGAACCACAGCCAGCCGTTGCTGCCCAGCGCCGCCGTGTACCCCGTGACCACCACCAGCGCGCCGACGGTCACCACACCCATAGTCTTCGTGGATCCGGACATGCGCGTCCTCCTCCAGGCCGGGGCCATGACGCCCATCGTCGCCCGGCGACCCGGGTTCGCGCTACCGCCCCCGGGCCTGGAGCGAGGCCAGGTAGGCGTTGTACTCCGCCAGCTCCTTGTCGCCGTCCCGGTCCGCGGCCCGGTCGGTGCGCTTGGCCTGCCGCTGCTCCGAGTGGTACCACTGGTAGACCAGTGCGACCAGGACCAGCACGGACGGGATCTCGCTGAACGCCCAGGCGATGCCGCCGGCCGCGTTCTGGTCGGAGAGGGCGTCGATCCCGAGCGAGGCGGGCGGGTTCTCGTACGCCTTGACCATCGGCTCGCTCGCCATCATCAGCGCGATGCCGAAGAACGCGTGGAACGGCATCCCGGCGAACAGCTCCAGCATCCGCATCACGTACCCGGGCCGGTGCGGCCCCGGGTCGATCCCCATGATCGGCCAGAAGAAGATCAGCCCGACGGCGAGGAAGTGCACCATCATCGCGATGTGCCCGGCCTTGGACCCCATCAGGAAGTCGAAGAGCGGCGTGAAGTAGAGCCCGTACAGGCTCGCGATGAAGAGCGGGATGGTGAAGGCGGGGTGCGTGACCACCCGTACGTACCGGCTGTGCAGCAGCGCCAGCAGCAGCTCGCGCGGCCCCTTCCGGCTGCTCCCGTCGCTGCCCCGGCCCGCGACCGGCAGGGCGCGCAGCGCCAGTGTCACCGGGGCGCCGAGCAGCAGCAGGATCGGCGAGACCATGCTGATCACCATGTGCTGGACCATGTGCACGCTGAACATGACCATGCCGTAGTCGTTCAGCCCGGTGCACATCACCAGGGCGATGGTCAGCACCCCGAGGACGAAGGCGACGGTCCGGCCGACCCCCCAGCCGTCACCGCGCCGGCGCAGCCGGACGACGCCCCAGCCGTACAGGGCGAGCGCGACCAGGCAGCCGGTCAGGAAGAAGAGGTCGGGGGAGTACTCCAGCCCTCGTCCCAGCGTGAACGGCGGCAGATCCATGGTCATGCCGTGCCCGCTGTGATCCATCCGTGCGCTCCCGGTGCTTCCCGTGGCCGTGACCGCGGTGCCCGCCGTCCTCCGCCGTGCCCGCCGCCCACCGGCGGTGGTCTGCGCGCCGGCTGTCCCTCTGTCCGCACCAGACTAGAACCGCCCCCGGCCGCGATCGCGACCGGGGGCGGTCCGTCCCGTACCGGAGGCCGGGGGAGGGGCCGGGAGGCGGCTCAGAGCACGCACTCCGCCTCGGCGTACCGCTCCGGCGGCACCGTCTTGAGGGTCTCCACGGCCTCGCCCAGCGGGACCATCACGATGTCCGTGCCGCGCAGTGCCGTCAGCATGCCGAACTCGGAGCGGTGCGCCGCCTCGACGGCGTGCCAGCCGAACCGGGTCGCCAGCACCCGGTCGTACGCGGTGGGCGTGCCGCCGCGCTGGACGTGCCCGAGTATGACGGGCCTGGCCTCCTTGCCGAGGCGCTCCTCCAGCTCGATCGAGAGCTGCCGGGCGACCCCCGCGAACCGCTCGTGGCCGTACATGTCCTTGCCGCCGACCTCGAACTCCATCGAGCCCTCGCGCGGCTTCGCGCCCTCCGCGACCACGACGATCGCGAACCGCTTGCCCGCCGAGAACCGCTTGCCGACCACCTCGGTCAGCTCACCGATGTCGAAGGGCCGCTCGGGCACCACGATGGCGTGCGCGCCCGCCGCCATACCGGAGTGCAGCGCGATCCAGCCGGTGTGCCGGCCCATGACCTCGACGATCAGTACGCGCTGGTGCGACTCGGCGGTCGTCTTGAGCCGGTCGAGCGCCTCGGTCGCGACCCCGACGGCCGTGTCGAAGCCGAAGGTCACGTCGGTCGAGGCGATGTCGTTGTCGATGGTCTTCGGGACGCCGACGATCGGCAGACCGGCCTTGGAGAGCAGATGCGCGGCCTTGAGCGTGCCCTCACCGCCGATCGGGATGATCGCGTCGAGCCCCAGCTCGGCGACATGGCCCTTCGCCCGCTCCACGCCGTCGCGCAGATGCGCGGGCTGGACACGGGACGAGCCGAGGATGGTGCCGCCGCGGGCCAGGATGCCGGCCACCGCGTCGAGGTCGAGCTTGCGGTAGTCGCACTCCAGGAGGCCCTTCCAGCCGTCGTGGAAGCCGATCACCTCGTCGCCGTGGTCGACGACGGCCCGGTGCACGACGGACCTGATCACGGCGTTGAGGCCGGGACAGTCGCCGCCTGAGGTGAGCACACCAATTCGCATAGCCCGGATTACCTTTGCAACGTGGGCCGACGGCCGGACGCCCTTGTCAGGCCAGATCTTCGCCAGCCTACCGGCGGCCGCCGGGGGGACCGAAACCCCGCGTCCGCCTGCTGGACAGGCGGACGCGGGGCGAGGCCGGGGCCCGGGGACCGCCGGGCACGGTGATGACCGGCCGGGGCGCCGGTCAGGCGGGCTGGGTCGCCGCGGCGACCCGCTCGGCGCGCAGCGCCTCGTACCACCGGTCGTCCGTCGGCGGCAGCGCGTTCACATCGAGGGCCAGCTTCAGCAGCAGGTCCGCGATCTGCGGGTTGCGCGCCATCACCGGGCCGTGCATGTACGTACCGAAGACGGTGTCGTTGTACGCGCCCTCCGTGCCGTCGCCCGTACCGTTGCCCCCGCCGAGCTGGACCCGCGCGAACGGCCGGGCCGCCGGGCCGAGGTGCGTGATGCCCTGGTGGTTCTCGAAACCGGTGAGCTGCGGCAGGTTCAGCCGCGGGTCGATGTCCGCCAGTACGTCGCCGACGCACCGCGCGCCCTCGCCGCGGGTGGAGATCACGTCGAGCAGCCCGAGACCGGCCTCGCGCTCGCCCAGGTCGTTGATGAACTCGTGCCCGAGGATCTGGTAACCGGCGCAGACCGAGAACACGATGGCGCCGTTGGAGACGGCCCGGCTGAGCCCGCCGTCGCGGCGCAGCCGCTCCGCCGCCAGCCGCTGGGGCCGGTCCTCGCCGCCGCCGATCAGATAGATGTCGCCGGAGGTCGGCACCGGCTGGTCGCTGCGTACGTCCACCCGCGTGACACCGAGGCCGCGCTGGCGCGCCCGGCGCTCCACCACGAGAGCGTTGCCCTGGTCGCCGTAGGTGCTCAGCAGATCGGGGTAGATCCACACCAGCCGCAGGCTGTTGTCGCTCATTCTGGCTCGTCCTTCCGGGTTCCGGGGAGTCATGTATCCCGACATGGCTTCAGTTGCCCACCCGTCTGCGCAGATCCTGGAACGACGTGTAATTGGCGATGGCCTCGATACGGCCGGGCGGTGCCATCCGCACGGCCTCGTCGGGCGTCTCGCAGACCCGGAAGTCCAGACCCGCGACCTCCAGACGTACGGCGAGGTCCAGCTTGCGGTCCCCGATCACGAAGATCGGGTGGCCCGCCAGCCGGGTGTAGTCCACGTCCCACAGCCACGAGGTGTCCGTGCCGTCGGCGCCGCGCGCGTTGACGGCGAGGATGACCGGCGTGGGGGGCGGGTCGATGAGCGAGAACGTCTCCAGCCAGCCCGCCGGGTTCTTGGCGAGCAGCAGCCGCAGGTCGCGGCCGAGGAACGAGACCACGTCGTACCGGCCGGCGACCGCCTGCACCTGGTACATCCGCTCCAGCGCCACCTGCGGCGGCACCCCGAAGGTCGCCGCGACGGCGGCGGAGGTCGCCGCGTTCGCCTTGTTGGCGCGGCCCGGGAGCTGGAGGTGGATCGGCCAGGCGGAGCCGTGCGGGTCGAGGACGTGGTCGCCGTGGAGCGCCCAGCTCGGCGGCGGCCGGCGGAAGCCGCACTCGCCGCAGAACCAGTCGTCGCCGGGGCGCTGCATCACACCGCCGCAGGAGGGGCACGACCAGGCGTCGTCCTTCCACTCCTGGCCCGCCGCCACCCAGACCACGTTGGGGGAGGAGGAGGCGGCCCAGACGATCAGCGGGTCGTCCGCGTTGGCGATGACGACGGACTTCGTACCGGCCAGACCCTCCCGCCACTTCTCGGCGAGCATCCGGGTCTCCGCGGCGCGGTCGAGCTGGTCGCGGGAGAGGTTGAGCAGCGCGATGGCCTTGGGGGTGGTGTCCCTGGCCACGCCCGCGAGGTACTTCTCGTCGACCTCGATCACACCGAACCGGGCGTCCGAGCCGCCCGCGAGGGCCGAGGTGATACCGGCCGGCATGTTGGCGCCGAGCGCGTTCGACACCACGGGGCCGGCGGCCCGCAGGGCCTCGGCGATCAGCCGTGTGGTCGTGGTCTTCCCGTTGGTCGCCGACACGAGGATGACGTCGAGATGCTGCGCCAGCCGGCCCAGCAGATCCGGGTCGAGCCGGAGCGCCACCTTCCCGCCGATCACCGATCCGCTGCCGCGGCCTGCGGCACGCGACACCGCCGCCGCGGCTTTGCCCGCCGTCACGGCCAGCTTGGCCCGCGGCGTCAGCGGGTCCGTGTTGCCTGACATCGCCTTGATCCTCCTTGCGTCGGTCCGTGGGCCAGCCTATCGAGATCAGGTCAGGGCCCCGAACCGCGGCACCGCGCAGATAGCGGGGTTCTCCGTGGACCGTACCCTGACCGTTATGCGAAACCGTCCGATCCCCGGCAGTACCGGGCGAGTACGAGCCATGAGATTGCTCGGAGATCCCGTTCTGCAGGCGCCCTGTGAACCCGTCACCGACTTCGGTCCCGCGCTCGGCGCGCTGGTCGAGGATCTCTTCGCGACGATGTACGCCGCCCGGGGGGTCGGGCTCGCCGCGAACCAGATCGGCGTTCCCCGGCGGGTGTTCGTGTACGACTGCCCGGACGACGAGGACGTCCGCCATCTCGGACACCTCGTCAATCCCCGGCTGGTCCAGGCGGACGACATCGTGCTGCGCGGGCCCGAGGGGTGTCTGTCCCTGCCGGGCATCGAAGCGGGGACGGAGCGGTACGACCACGCGGTCGTGGAGGGCTTCACCCAGGACGGCGCGCCGGTCAGGGTGGAGGGCCGGGGCTTCTTCGCCCGCTGCCTCCAGCACGAATGCGACCATCTGGAGGGCACCCTCTACTCCGACCGGCTCACCGGATGGCGGCGCTCCCGGACGCTGCGGGCGGCGCGCCGGGCGCCCTGGGCCACGGGCCGGCCGGTCACGCCGTGAGCCGGGGCGCCCCGACGTGAGCCGGGGCGCCCCGCCGTCCTGCCCGGCGCCCGGTCCCGTACGCGGCGGACGTACGCCCGTGCCGTACCGGCTCAGAAGCCGGGGCTGCCCGCGCGGTCGTCGACCTCCGCCAGCCGGCCCCAGAGCAGATCCGCCAGGCTGCGCACCAACTGGTCGCGCGGGCAGGGGCGTTCCCCGAGCCACCAGTCCCCGGCGCCGTGCATCATGCCGACGATGCCGTGGCCCCAGACCCGGGCGAGCTGTTCGCTGCCGGGGCCGAGGTCGACCCTGTCCTCTATGACCTTGGCCAGTTCCTCGCCGAGCCGGCGCAGCAGCGGGGCCGAGTGGCGGCCGACGTCGAACCCCTGCTCCGGGAGCTGGGCGTCCTCGGCCGGATGCATCAGGAACCGGTAGACCTGGGGTCTCGCCTCGATCGCGGCGAGATACGTGTCCAGCGTGGCCTCCACCCGCTCACGCCGCCCGGCGGGCGCGTCCAGCGCGGCCCGCAACGCGTCGAGCAGGGCGTCCGTGTGGCGCTTGGCCAGCGCCCGGTACAGTCCGCCCTTGTCACCGAAGTGGCGGTAGAGGATCGGCTT
Source organism: Streptomyces sp. NPDC088124 (assembly GCF_040685895.1). Lineage (NCBI taxonomy): Bacteria > Bacillati > Actinomycetota > Actinomycetes > Kitasatosporales > Streptomycetaceae > Streptomyces > Streptomyces sp. NPDC088124. The sequence continues at coordinate 6,931 of NZ_JBFBJB010000081.1, forward strand.
GGTGATGCCGGCCTCCGCGGCGATGGCGTTCATGGAGGCTCCCGGGCCGTCCCTGAGCACCACCCGGTCGGCGGCCTCCAGGAGCTGCCGGCGCCGCTGCCGGGCCGAGCGCTGCTGCTCGGCCTGCTGTGTGCTCTCCATAGGTGTGTCTCCCCGCCCGTGCGATTGCGTGACGCTCGGGCAACGTAACACCCTGCCCGCCGTCAATGCTGATCAGACGGTGGCCGGTTGACATCCCCTACTTATGAGTAACAGACTGCTGTTACCGCAAGTAACATTATGGAACGACACCGTGGGTGACGTGGTGCTGGAGGGGAACATGACCGGGTTCACGCTCGATCTCAACGACGACCAGAGGCAGGTCCGTGACTGGCTGCACGGCTTCGCCGCCGATGTCATCCGCCCCGCCGCCGCCGAGTGGGACGAGCGTGAGGAGACCCCCTGGCCGGTCATCCAGGAGGCCGCCAAACTCGGCATCTACTCCCTGGACTTCTACGCCCAGCAGTTCTTCGACCCCACAGGGCTGGGGATCCCGCTGGTGATGGAGGAGCTCTTCTGGGGTGACGCGGGCATCGCGCTGTCCATCGTCGGTACGGGGCTGGCGGCCGTCGGTGTTCTCGCCAACGGCACCGAGGAGCAGGCCGGCACCTGGATCCCGCAGATGTACGGGGACCCCGACGACCTGAAGCTCGCCGCCTTCTGCTCCTCGGAGCCCGACGCGGGCTCCGACGTCGGCGCCATGCGCACCCGCGCGGTCTACGACGGGGCCAAGGACGAGTGGGTGCTGAACGGCACCAAGACCTGGGCCACCAACGGCGGCATCGCCCATGTCCATGTCGTGGTCGCCGTCGTCGACGCGGAACTCGGCACGAAGGGGCACGCCTCCTTCATCGTCCCGCCGGGCACCCCCGGTCTCTCCCAGGGCCAGAAGTTCAAGAAGCACGGCATCCGCGCCTCCCACACCGCCGAGGTGGTCCTGGAGGACGTACGGGTCCCCGGGCACTGCCTGCTCGGCGGAAAGGAGAAGCTGGACGAGCGCCTCGCGCGGGCGCGTGAACGGGCCGCGGCCGAGGCCGGCGGTGGCAAGGGCGACAGCGAACGCGTGAAGAACGCCGCCATGGCGACCTTCGAGGCGTCCCGCCCGGCCGTCGGCGCGATGGCCGTGGGCACGGCACGCGCCGCGTACGAGGTCGCCCTCGACTACGCGAAGACCCGCAGCCAGTTCGGCCGCCCGATCATCGACAACCAGGGCATCGCCTTCCAGCTGGCCGACATGCGCACCCGTATCGACGCCGCCCGGCTGCTGGTCTGGCGCGCGTCCTGGATGGCCGCCACGGGCAAGCCGTTCACCGCGGCCGAGGGCTCGATGTCCAAGCTGTACGCGAGCGAGACGGCGAAGCAGGTCACCGCGCAGGCGGTGCAGATCCTCGGCGGCAACGGCTTCACCCGGGAGTACCCGGTGGAGCGGATGCACCGGGACGCGGCGATCTACACCATATTCGAGGGCACGAGCGAGATTCAGCGGCTGGTGATCGCCCGCACCCTGTCGGGGATGCCCATCCGGTAGTGCCGGGGGCCGGGTCCTCGGGTGCCAGGGACTAGCCGGATGGGCATCCCGTCGAGGACCCGGCCGACGGGGTGTCAGGCGGGGAGCTGGGCCTCGATGGCCGCGACGACCTCGGGGGCCTCCGGCTCCGTGCGCGGCCGGATCCGGGCGACGACCTCGCCCTTCGGGGAGATCAGGAACTTCTCGAAGTTCCACTGGACGTCCCCCGCCTCGCCCGCGGCGTCGGCGGTCTTCGTCAGCTCCGCGTAGAGCGGGTGCCGGGTCTCCCCGTTCACGTCCGTCTTCGCGAGCAGCGGGAAGCTGACGCCGTACGTCGTCGAGCAGAACGTCCGGATCTCGTCCGCGGTGCCGGGCTCCTGCCCCATGAACTGGTTGCAGGGCACGCCGAGTACGGTGAAGCCGCGCTCCCCGTAACTCTGCTGCAGTCGCTCCAGACCGGCGTACTGCGGGGTGAGGCCGCACTTGGACGCCACGTTCACCAGCAGGACGGCCCTGCCCTCGTAGGCGGCCAGGGAGGTCGGTTCGCCGGTCAGGGTCGTCAGGGGGATGTCGTACAGCGTCATCAAGATCTCCTCGGTCGACGGCGGTCTGCCCTCATTGTGGACCCGTGACTCCGGCGCCCCGCGGCCGGGCTGGTAGACGTGGTCCGTGGACGAAACACCGCTCGACCCCTCGCCGCGCGCCGACGACGGCCGGCTCCCCGGCTCCGTGCCGGACGCGACCGGCCCCCGGCCCGTCCGGTGCCGTATGTGCGGCAGACCGCTCACCGGCACGGCCTCGCGCCGCACCGGTCTCGGCCCCGCCTGCGACGCCAAACTCCACCCGCCCGCGCCGGAGATCAGAACCCGGCGCCGCGACGCCGAACAGGACCCGCTGCCCGGAATCTGACGCCACCGGCGCTCCCGGGGGCGCCTACGCGGTCTCCTCCGTCCCGTTTGTCTCGTCGGCCGGCAGCCGGGCGATGCCCCGGACGGCGCGCGACGAGATGATCGACCTGCTGTCCCACCGTCGACCGGGCCAGACCGCTGCGGCGGGCGATCTCCGCGCGGTTGGTCGCCTCCCGGGAGACGACGAGGCCCAGCACCCGGTGGAGTGCGGCGGGCACCGGCGTCGGTGGGGTCGGCTCCGCTGTGTGCCCTTGCCTTTATGCATTCAAGTGACCTTAATGTTGCCAACTTGTGTCCGCCAACGAATCCTTCCCCGGGGCGGAACTTAACCGATCCCCTCCGCGCTTCCACGCGGAGACCGTCGTCGCCGCGCTGCGGGCCGGCAAGCACGTGTACGTGGAGAAGCCGCCGGCCGCGACCGTCGAGGAGGCCAGGGGCATCGCCGACATGGCCGTGCTGCTCGCCTCCGACCACGCGGACGCGGTCATCGGCGCCTGCTGGGACGCCAACGGCGGCCTGTACATGCGCTGACAGCGCCGTCAGCCCCACCTCTCCCGAATGCGAAGGCGCACGGATGTTCACCGTCACCGAGGCCGTCGCCGGGACGGACGCGGTCCGGGTCCTCGGACTCGCCCGCTCCGACGGCGCCGCCCTCGCCCCGTACCCGGCCGGCGCGCACATCGACGTGACCGGGCCCACCGGAATCACCCGCCCGTATTCGCTGTTGCGGGCCACCGGACGACACGGGCGCGTACACCATCGCGGTGAAACGCGAACCGGACTCGCGCGGCGGTTCCCAGGCACTGCACGACAAGGCGCCGCGCGGCGCATAACTGACCGCGGGCGCGCCCCCGGGCGCTCTTCGGCCTTGCCCCGGACGCGGGCGAACACCATCTGGTGACGGCGGGTATCGGCATCATCCCGCTCCTCGCGATGGCGTACGAACTCCACCGCGCGGGGGCGGAGTTCCGGCTGCACTACGTGGCCAGGAGCCGGTCCGAGGCGGCCTTCGCCGGGGCGCTGGAGACGTCCGCCTTCGCCGGCCGCGTCGCCTTCCACCTCGGGCTCGGCCGGGAGGCGAACGCCCGCGTGCTGGCGAAGGAACTGGCGGGGCTGCGGACCGACGCACACGTCTACACCTGTGGCCCGCGGGGGCTTCATGGAGTACGTCGCCGGCCTCGCATCCCGCAGTGTGCCCGAGGAGCAGATCCACTCCGAGCTGTTCCAGGCGGGGGGTCCCGCCGGACACCGGGACCGACAACGGTTTCGAGGTCGAGCGGGACACCGGAGAGGTCTACGCCGTCCCGCCCGGCAGAAGCATCGCCGAGGTGCTGGAGGAGAACGGCGTACCGCTGGACACCTCCTGCCGGGAAGGCATCTGCGGGACCTGCGTCCTGCGGGTCGTCGCGGGCGAGCCCGACCACCGTGACCACTGCCTGTCGGTGTGGTCCGGCACCGAACTGACCGATGTCGAACCGGCGATGCTCGACGCACTGCACTGCACCGCACGGCCCGGGCCCTGCGGGCGGCAGGAGCGCGTCCGACCGGCCTCGTCGACCAGGTACCCGTCGCCGAACTCACCGAGGCCCACGCCATGGTCATGGCCCACGAGGCCGCACGTTCCCTCGCCGCCGAGGCCCGGCATCCGGAGGCGCTCAGCATCCCGCTGCGGGAACTCCTCGACCGCGGGGCCCGGACCCCGGCGTCCGAGTACCGGGCGGCGCTGGCGACCGCCCGCGCGGCACGCACCCGGATCCTCGGCCTGTTGGCCCATACGGACGTGATCCTCGGCCCCGCCGCCCCGGGCCCCGCGCCGTACGGGGTGGACGCCACCGGCACCCCGGTGCTCAGCCGCTGCTGGCAGCTGCACGGGCTGCCGGTCGTCACGGTCCCGGGCCACCGCGACCCGGACGGCATGCCGCTCGGCCTCCAACTCGTCGGGCACCCCGAACGGGTGGGCCGGCTGCTCGGCATCGCCCGGCGCACCGAGCAGCTGATCGCCGGGACCTCGCTCGCCCGGCACCCGTCGGCGATCGGGTGAGGGACCGTCACCCGGCGGCGGGAACCGTGATGATCTCGCCCTTCTCGTCCACGGCGTGGGTCTCCCAGTAGACGTCCCACTTGTCGCCGACCTTCTCCGGCACCTTGCCCTCCGGGTAGCGGACGTAGCCCTTCGGAGGGTCCTCGTCCTCGGGCGTGCAGGCGCGGCCGGTGCTGCCCACGGTCATCACCGGGTACTCGCCGTCGGCGCAGATCGCGTCCTCGATCGCACAGCCGCTCAGCGCCGCGACCGCCGCGCAGGCCAGGACGAGTCCCGTGACCGTACGCATCGGGCGCCGGCAGCGTGCGGCCGGTGAGGTACGGAATCGACGGGTGGTACGCATGGTGGGCTCCCTCTGTGTGGGTCGGTGTGGCCATCCTGAGGGACGGAGCGAAGCTCGGCGTGAGTACACGTACTCACGTGTCGGCGGTAATTTCCCCCCGGATGCCCGCCACGGAGCCGCGAACGGGTCAGCGGCGCGGGGCGGCGCGTCGGGGCGGCGCTATGCGGACCCGCTTCTCCACGGGGGCGCTGTCGAGGTCGTCGAGCTGCGCGACGATCGTGGCGCGCAGCTCGTCGTAGTCCTCGAAGGAGTGGTCGTTGAAGAGGGTGTAGCCCGTCCACATCAGATTGGCGCAGACCCGTGCCGGCACCCGGCCCGTGTCGGCGCCCAGGCCGACCAGCGCCACCGACCGGATGCTCCCCGGTGCCTTCCTGTTCTGCTGATGGATCGCCTGGAACGCGGCGGCACACGCCAACGCCACGTTCAGGGTCGCGCTGACGTTCTCCGCGGACTCCCGCATCGTCGGCGTCGAGATCAGAAACCTCGGTGTGACCGCCCCCGAGGGAACGCACACGGCGCTGCCCACCGGGAGTGTCCCTCCGAACTGGCCGCGGATCGCCTTCTGCACCCGCAGCTGGATGCCCGCGCCGAGATGCCGCTTGACGGCCGCGTCGGCCCCGCCGTCCATCCTGCCGCGGGAGTTGGTGGGGCTGACCCAGGCGTCGGCGTCCTCGTCGAGGATCGAGCCGGTGCGGATCTCGATCCCGGGTGTGTCGGCGAAGGCCGCGCGCCATGACGCCACCACTGCGCTGTTGATGTCGGTCAGCACCACCCTGAGCGGCGACTGCACACGGTCCACGGTCATGGTTCACTCCGATCGGAGACGGTCACTCAACTGATCGTGACGCTACCGTGCCCCACTGACAGTGCGGCCCGGCGCGCGGCGCCGCACAGGCGGCCCACGAGCCGGACGGGGACTGTCAGTGGGCCGCCCTATCCTCGTGAGCACTTCGCCCGTCATGCCGTCCACCGGCACAGTTCGACCCTTCGGAGTTGTCCGCCATGAGCGATGCCCAGACCCCCGCCGCGCCCGACCACAACGACCCACTGGCCCTCGCGGAACTCTTCAAGGGCGGCGGTGAGCCGTGGCTTCCGCTGCTGAAGCCGGTCGTCGAGGCACAGCCGGACGCGGCCGCGTTCATCGGCCCGGGGCGAAGCCGGGAGGTCGTCCCCGTCCGTGAACTGACCTTCCAGGCGCTCAAGCCCAACGCGCCGCACAAGTGGAAGGTCGTCGTCTTCGGCCAGAATCCGTACCCGCGGCCGGAGAGCGCCACGGGCATCGCCATGTTCGACAACACCTTCCACGACTGGAAGGACAGCCAGTTCGGCCGGGTCGTCAGCATCCGCTGCATCATCAAGGCGGCGGCCATGTGGAAGTACGGCATTCCCAAGAAGACCCCGATAGCCGACATCCGCGCGCTGCTGAAGAAGCAGGACACCATCCAGCCGCCCGAGTGGTTCCAGGCCATGCTCACGCAGGGCGTGCTGCTGCTCAACGCGGCACTGACGGCCCACAGCGACGGGGCGATCCCCACCGATCGGCACACCAGGTTCTGGCGGCCGGTCGCCGAGCGGATCGTCGAGGAGATCCTCAGGGCCAAGCAGAGCGCCGACGAGGAGGACCGTGGCGTCGTCTTCGCGTGGTGGGGGGCGCACGCGCGCAGCCTGAAGAAGGTCGTTCTCGAACTCCAGAAGAAGTACCCCGAGGTCGAAGTACGCCACATCGACCACGCCAACCCCGCGGCGCAGGGGGACATCTTCTGCGACGGGGACCACTTCGGGATGGTGAACGAGGCCCTCGCCTCGCTGGGCGCGGACCAGATCGACTGGCTGCCGAGCACCGGCTGGAACACTCCCGTGGCGTCGGCCGGCGGCGCCGGAGCGGCCGGCGGGGCCGGTGGGACCGACGCCGAAGTCGCGGACCGCATGGGCGCTTTCATCGCGTCCACGATGGAACTGCATCAGCTGTATCTCGACCGGCTCTCCAGCGTCAAGGACGAGGGGGCCGTCCTCCCCGCGATCACGGGGGTGTTCGACACTCCGCTCATGGACATCCGCGAGGCCGTCGCCCCGGTCGCGGCGCTGCTCTCCGGACTGAGCCGACACGTCGACCGGTCGTACGAGTTCGGCAAGCGGCGGGCGGACGAGGCGCCTGAGGGGCTGTCCGCCGACGCGATCGCCGCGCTGTACCTCTACACCTGCGAGTCCGCGTTCTACCGGGAGATCAACGCCATCCTGCGCTCCCCGGATCGGACCAGGCTCGTCCCGTACCTGCCGTATCTGCGGCTGTTGTTCGCGGCGGTGTCACAACTCCCGGTCAGGACCAAGCCGTTGTGGCGCGGGGTATCGCTGGATCTGCGTGCCCAGTACCCGCTCGGCCGGACCGTGGCCTGGTGGGGGGTGTCCTCGTGCACCTCCGAACTCGGCGTGGCCAGGGCGTTCCTCGGCAGCCGCGGCAAAAGGACGCTGTTCGAGGTGGTCCCCGCCCGGGCGGTGGGCATCCGCGACTTCTCCGCTTTCACCGGCGAGGAGGAGTTCATCCTCCTGCCGGGCACCCAGCTGAAGGTGACGGACGTCAAGGTCGAGCGCGGCGGGCTGTGCACGGTGCGGCTGACCGAGCTGGCGGAACAGCCCCTGGTCTCCTGACCGCGCACCGGCTCCGGCCGCCCCCCACCGGGCGGCGGCCGGAGCCGGTGGTGGGTTCACCAGTCGTGGACGGAGCCGTCCTGGAGCCGGTTGACCGGCAGGTACGCGGCCTCGTACGGGTGCGCGGCGGCCAGTTCCTCGTCCAGCTCCACCCCGATTCCCGGGGCTTCGCCGGGGTGGAGGTGGCCGTCGGTGAAGGTGTAGGAGTGCGGGAACACCTCGTGGGTCAGCGGTGTGTGCCCCGCGTACTCCTGGATTCCGAAGTTGTGCACCGCCAGGTCGAGATGGACGGCCGCGGCCATGCCGACCGGCGAGATGTCCTCCGGGCCGTGGATGGCGCTCTTGATCTGGTACTGCGCGGCGAAGTCGAAGAGCTTCCTCAGCGGGGAGACACCGCCGAAGTGGGTGACGGCCGAGCGTACGTAGTCGATGAGCTGCTCGCCGATGAGCGTCTGGTAGTCGTACACGGTGTTGAAGACCTCGCCGATCGCGAGGGGGGTGGTGGTGTGGCGGCGGACCAGCCGGAGGGCTTCCTGGTTCTCGGCCGGGGTGCAGTCCTCCAGCCAGAAGAGGTGGTAGGGCTCCAGGTCCTTGCCGAGCCGGGCCGCCTGCGCGGGGGTGAGGCGGTGGTGCGCGTCGTGGAGCAGGGGCAGCTCGGGCCCGAACTCGTTCCGTACCGCCTCGAACACCGTCGGGATGTGGCGCAGGTACGCCGCGGTGTCCCAGTCCTCGACCACGGGACGGGCCTGCTGGTGGGGTGCGGCCTCGGCGCGGTCGGGGCTGCTGTGCACCCCGTACACGGTCTTCAGCCCCGGTATGCCCGTCTGCACCCGGATCGCGGGATACCCCTCGGACAGGCGGGCACGGATCGAGTCGAACAGCTCCGGAACGTCCCTCCCGTCGGCGTGTCCGTACGTTCCCACGCGCTCCCGGCTCGCGCCGCCGAGCAGTTGGTACAGCGGGAGGCCGGCGGCCTTCGCCTTGATGTCCCACAGCGCGACGTCGACGGCGGCGATCGCGGCCATCGTCACGGGACCGCGGCGCCAGTAGGCGCCGCGGTACAGCGACTGCCAGGTGTCCTCGACGCGGTGCGGGTCGATGCCGATGAGCAGGGGTGCCACATGGTCCCGCAGATAGGCGGCGACGGCCAGTTCCCGCCCGTTGAGGGTGGCGTCCCCGAGGCCGGAGAGGCCCTCGTCGGTCGTGATCCTCAGCGTGACGAAATTACGGCCGGGGCTGGTGACGACGACCTTCGCGTCGACGATCTTCATGAATGCGTTCTTCCTGAGCTGTGTGGTGCGGACGGTGAACGGTGGACAGAACGGAGGAGAGACGAGGAGGGAAGGAGTCAGCCCTTCGAGGCGCCCGAGGTCAACCCCGCCACCAGGTATTTCTGTCCGAGGACCGCGGCGACGAGGACCGGCACCGTGATGAGGCCGGCGGCGGCCATCAGACCGCCCCAGTCGGTGCTCGCGTAGGAGATGAAGTTGAACAGCGCGACGGGCACGGTCTGGGTGCGTTCGTCGGCGAAGATCAGCGCGAACATGAAGTTGTTCCAGCTGAAGACGAAGGCCAGCAGGGAGGCCGTGGCGGTGCCCGGCGCGGCCAGCGGCAGTGTGATGCGCCAGAACGCGCCGAACGCCGACAGCCCGTCGGTGCGCGCCGCTTCTTCGAGTTCGACCGGCAGGCCCTCGAAGAAGCTGATCATGATCCAGAGGATCAGCGGGACCGAGACGAACATATGGCTGAGGATCAGCACGGTGTAGGAGCCCACCAGTCCGGCCCGCGCGAACAGGTAGTACCAGGGGACCAGCAGGGAGACCGCCGGAACGATGCGCGCGACCAGGATGAGCGATCCGGTGCGGCGCATCCGGAACCGGCCCACGGCCCAGGCGGCCGGCACGGCGATGAGCGCGGAGAGCGCGGTCGACACCACCCCGACGAGCAGCGAATTGCCCATCGGCCGCAGGATCTGTCCGGTGTCCAGGACGTTGCGGAAGTTGTCGAGGGTGGGGGAGAACCACAGACCGACGGTGGGGTCGGTCACCTGGACGTTCGTCTTGAAGGCGGCGGCGAACATCCAGACGACCGGCAGCGCGAAGACGAGCGTCACGGCGGCGATGGCGGCGCCCCGCAGCCAGGACCCGTAACGGCGTGGGCGCCGGCCGGGAGCAGGGGCGCCGGTGTGCCGTACGGAGGAGGAGGCGGCGGTGGGGCTCATGCGGTCTTCCTTCCGGTACGGCGGCGGAGCAGGACCACGACGCCGATGATGAAGAGCGTGAACAGGGCGAGGACCGCCGACGCCAGCCCGTACTCCTGGTAGTCGAAGGTGAGACCGTAGGCGTAGACGTTGAGGGTCTCCGCCTCGAAGTCGGAACCTCCGCCCGCTCCCTTCGTCGCGTAGAGGACGTCGAAGGTCTTGAGCGCGTCCACGGCGCGCAGCACCAGGGCGGTGGCGAGCGTCGGGCCGAGCATCGGCAGGATGACGTGCCGGAACCGCTGCCAGCTGTTGGCCCCGTCGACGAGGGACGCCTCCTCCGGCTCCTCGGGGAGGGTGGTCAGCCCGGCGAGCAGGAGCAGTGTCATCATCGGTGTCCACTGCCACACGTCGATGAGCATCAGTGTGGGCAGGGACTGGCTCACCGAGCCGAGGAACTCCTGCGGCGGCAGTCCGGCGGCGGTGAGCAGATGGTTGGCGATGCCGTTGCTCGGGTCGAGGATGAGCAGCCACAGGATGCCGATCGCGACCGGTGTGGTGAGCAGCGGGATGATCAGGACCGTACGCACCCAGCGCATGGCGCGGAACGGCCTGCGCATGAGCATCGCGAGGGCCAGGCCGAGCACGGTCTCCAGCAGGACCGCGCCCACGGTGAAGATCACCGTGCGCTGCACCGCGGGCCAGAAGCGGCGGGAGTCGCCGAGGGCGTCGGAGAAGTTCTGGAAGCCGACGTAGTTGTTGCCGGAGTTCACCGCGCCGAAGGCGTCGGTGAGGCTGAGGTTGAGTGTGAAGGCCAGCGGAAAGACGATCATCAGGCCGACGAAGGCGAGCGCGGGTGCGAGCATCGCCCACTTGAGGCGCCGGTTGGCCTGCTCGAAGGTGCGCGGCGGGCGTGGTCGGGAGCGCCGCGCGGACAGTCCCCGTGTGCCGGGGGCGGTGTCGGGCGTCCTGTCCGGCGTCGTTGTTGTTGTGGTGGGGGTCCCGGTCGTACGCATCAGGACTCCCGGTGGCGGTTGTCGCGGACCAGGAAGTCGTTGAACTCGGCGTCGGCGTCGCGGGCGACGGGTGCCACGTTCTTGCCGAGGATCCCGGCCACCAGCGGCCGTCCGACGATGTCGCGTGAGCGGCCGACCTGGAGGACCTGCGGCCGGTCGTGCCCGATGCCCCGCTCCGCGTTGGTCCGCATGGTCGCGGCGAGTTCGGGCGGGAACGCGGCGAGCGTCCTCGGGTCCGACCACACCGACCGGCGGGCGCCGGGGATGCCGGCGGCCTGCAGTTCCGCCACCATCTCCGGGCCGGAGGCCCACCGGATGAACTCCCACGCCTCGTCGCGCAGAAGGGAGAAGCGGTTGATGCCCAGGCTCCAGGAGGGGATGTTGTGCGGCCGGGCCCCGGCCGGACCGGCCGGGAACGGCGCGAATCCCACGGTCTCTCCCACGGTGGAGATCTTCGGGTCGAGGAAATTGCTGTAGATGGCGTCGGCGTCCACGTAGAAGGCCGCCTTGCCCTGCGCGAAGACCGGCATGGCCTGTTCCAGGCTCATGTTGGTGGCCCCGGGCGGCCCGGTCCGCTCCAGCAGGGCACCGTAGTAGGTGTACGCGGCCACCGCCTCCGGCGACCCGATGCCCGACGCTCCGTCGACGATGAAGTCTCCGCCGAAGGAGTAGAGGAAGCTCGACCACTGGCTGACGGCGCCGTTGCGCTGTCCCCTCCCGACGTAGCCGAAGAAGTTCCTTCCCCGGTCGGCGAGTTCGAGCGACATCTCCCTCAGATCGTCGAGCGTTCCGGGCGGCCCGCCCAGCCCCTCCACCAGGTCCTTGCGGTAGTAGAGCGTCGGGCGCTCGGTCACCACGGGGACGCTGAGGACCTTGCCCGCGGTGACCGACACCTCGCGAGGGGCGTCCTGGAAGTCCGCCCAGTCGTACGCCGTTTCGCCCTTCACCAGACCGGTGAGATCGGTGAGCCAGCCGTTGCGCCCGAAGAGCGACTGGTCCTGGAGCGCCCGGACCATCATGACGTCCACGTCGGTTCCGGAGGCGTTGAGCTTGACGTTGTAGCTGTTGGAGAGCTGGTCGGCGGTGAGCAGGGTCATGGAGACCCTGCGTCCGGCCCGGCTCTCGAATTCCTTGAGACGGCGTCTGATCGCCTGCGACCAGACGTGGTTGATCGCCATGATCCTCAGTGGCGCGTCGGCCGGGGCGGTGCCGCCCCGGCTCGAACAGGCGCCGAGCGACCCCATGCCCGCCGCGGCCGCGAAGCCGGCGACGGCCTTGCCGAAGGAGCGCCTGCTGAGGAACTGGCTGCTCGTGGACCTCATCGTCCTCGTCTTTCTGGTGTGTTACATCCCCATCTGCCCAATTCAACCGGTCCAACTGGTAGGACCAGTTGTGGCGGTGACAGGGACCGTAGCAAGGGACGGCGCACACTGAACAGCCCTTGCGTGCCGATATGACGCTGCGTCCCGCGGCCCACCACGGAACGTGCCGGAGCGGTGGCCCGCGAGAGGGCCGCGCGGCCACTCGCCCCACGGCCGCTCGCCGCGCGGGCCCGCTCCCCGGCGGGGCCCTAACCCTGGTGGCCGGCCTGGCCGAGCAGGGACTCGATGTGCTGCCGGGCCATCGCGTGCACACTGACATCGAGATCGGCGCCGTAGGTGCGCAACCCGAGTGTCAGATGGGCCCGCATCCGCTCGCAGGCCAGCTCCACATCGCGGGCCTCGATCGCCTCGAAGATCTCGGGGTGGTGCGGCACACCGGCCTCGCCGATCGACGGATCGGAGTTCGAGCGGAGCATCATCTCGAACATCATCCCGCTGATCGAGGAGAGCATGATCCGCAGGACGGGGTTGCCGCTCGCCGCCGCGATGGCGTCGTGGAAGTCGACGTCCGCCTGGGCCTTGGCGACGACATCGGCGGCCGTCTCCACGGCGTCCCTGGCCGCCCGCATCGCCGCCATGTCCTCCGCGGTCGCGCGCTCCGTCGCCAGCCGGACGGTCTCGACCTCCAGCGGCACACGTGCCTCGATGAGCTGCCGGACCGTGGGCCGGCCGGCGCGGTACAGGGCGTCGTAGCTGCGGGCCTGGCCGGGCGTCTGCTCCCGGACGAACGACCCGCGGCCCGGCGCGACCTCGATCAGGTGCTGGGCCTCAAGCCGGCGCAGCACCTCACGGACCACGTTGCGGCTGGAGCCGAACCGCGCGGCGAGTTCGCGTTCGGAAGGCAGTTTCGTGCCGACGGCGATCTCTCCGGACCGGATGTCATGCTCCAGTTGACGCGCAATGCGTTCGGTCAGGAGTCCCGCCTGGACGGGAGGTGCACCACGATCCGGCTGCGGGGAAGGGGCAGGCGGCATGCGCAGCAGGATACAGGGGGCAAGCGGGGCGTCCGGGACGCGCACCCTGGAAAGTTGTAGGGACCCGTTCGGTTCCGGGCTGCCTGGTCTGACCACAGTCAACGGCCCGATCGTGATCAACACGAGGGCCGACGCGTCACCGAGGGGGAATTCGGCCATGGGCAGGATCACTCAATTCAGAACGAGGGTCGCGGCGACGACCGCGGGCGGCGCGCTGCTGGCAGGCGTGGGGCTCGGCCTGACGGCGACCCCGGCGCAGGCCGGCTGGGACGACTGCGACTCCGGCGCACTGTGCGCGTACACCCAGACCAAGGGGGGCGGTACCCCCGGCCAGGTGTGGGGTGACAACGTCAACCTGCGGCAGTACAACAAGTTCGACAACGCCAGGTCGCTCTACAACAACGGCAACAACTGCGACGTCGTCCTCTTCACCAACACCTGGTTGCGGGGCAAGGCCCAGCTCTTCCCGCGTGGCTATGTCGTCTCGGACACCGACGGCACCAACATCGAGGACGGCGTCGGCTCCAACTACTGGACGAACTGCTGACCCATGCGTCGACCGCTCCGGACCGTGGCAGCCGTCGTACTCCTCACGGCCGGGTGCGCGGCACCCGGCCGTGAGGCCGCGACCGAGGCCGACGTACCCGTCCCCCGGCCGCTGTCGGGCGCCGTGTACTTCTCGGCCACCGAACAGACGGCCCTGCGGGACTCCGAGGAGGCGCTGGTCCGGGCGTGCATGCGGGACCGAGGGTACGCATACCGGACCGGTCCCGCCCGTGACGCCTGACGCGCGGCCGCCGTCAACCGGTCGACGACCTGAGCAACGAGGCTGTCCGGCGCACCCTGGCCTTCCCCGGGTTCCACGACGCGGAGGCGGAGTGGGCCCGGTGCATGGCCGGGCTGGGGTACGCGTACACCACGCTGGAGGACCCCCGTAGTGAAGTTTCCCCGTGATCTCGGACACGTGATCGTTATGCCGCGAGGGCGTGCTGATGCCGCTGCCTGGTCTCGACCGGGGTGAGATAGCCGAAGGTCTTGTGCTTGCGCGGGCGGCGGCGGTTGTAGAAGGTCTCGATGAAGTTGAAGACCTCCGCGCGGGCGGTGGCCCGGTCGGGCCGGACACGAGTGCCGATCTCCTCCTTGAGTAGGGCCCAGAAACTCTCCGCAGCGGCGTTGTCGAAGCATGACCCGGTGCGCCCGCAGCTCTGCCGCAGCCTCAACTCTCCTATTCGTTCCTGGAACTGGGCCGAGGTGTATTCACTGCCGCGATCGCTGTGGATCACGCAGTCGGGCTCCGGCCCGGCCCGGCCGTGGGCCATGTCGAGTGCATCTACGACGAGTTCGGCGCGGTGGTGGTCGGCCATCGCGTAGCCGACGATCTCGCGGGTGGCCAGGTCCAGCCAGCAGGCGAGGTAGAGCCGGCCCTCGGCGGTGGGCAGGTAGGTGATGTCGCCCACCAGCCTGGTCCCGGGGCGCTCGGCATGGAAGTCGCGGCCGATCAGGTCCGGGGCCGGCTTCGCCTTCGCATCCGGCCGGGTCAGCGAACGTCGCCTGCGCCGGGTGACGCCTCGGATGTCGCGCTCACGCATCACGCGGGCAACGCGCTTGCGGTTCACCCGTCGGCCCAGGCGACGCAGTTCGGCGTGGATGCGCGGGACACCGTAGGTGTGCCGGGAAGCGATGTGCACCACGGTGATCTCATGGGCGAGCGCGTCGTCGGCGGCCTGCCTGGCACGACGGGCCGCCTCGCCCGCGCACCAGGCGTAACAGGAGGAGCGGGCGACCTTCAGCACCCGGCACAGCAGGACGATCGGGTACGTCACCTTCTCCGCATGGATCAACCGGTACCGCTCGCTCACCGGTCGTTCTCCTTCACGAAGAAGGCCGTCGCTTTTTTCAGGATCTCGATCGTCTGCTGCTGCTCGCGGACCTCCTCGCGCAGCCGCTTGAGCTCCTCGCGCTCGGCGCCGGTCAGCCCACCGGACTCGCCCTCGCCCCGGTCCGCCTTCACCCGGCGGTACCAGCCGCGCAGGGACTCCGAGCTGATCCCGAGCTCCCGGGCAACCGCGGTGACCATCCTGCCCGAGGAATCAACGAGCGCGATCGCGTCCCGCTTGAACTCCTCGGTGTACCGCTTCGTGTACTTGCTTCCCACCTGGTGCTACTTCCCCTGGAACCTCAAGATCCCAGTCTCCAGGTGCCCACGATCAAGGGGCTTCAGCCGGTCGAGTTTCCCTATGACAGCGGCAGCCTGGTGGCATCCATGACGTTCTTGACGGGAACAGGCGCGATGGTCCGGTACACCGTCCGCAAGAACCGGCGGCATCGCGGCACGGCCGCTGTCGGCTGAAGCGAGTCGGCTGGTCTCGGCGGTCACCGTATCCAGCCGGGCTCCCGCGGGCTGGAGCATCGGTCCAGCGCATGCCCGAGAAGGGTAAGAGGATGATGACGGACGAGGTGTTGGGGGTGCTGACGGTGACGTTGGCGAGCCAGCCGCGCCGTAGGAGCGACCAGATCCCTTCGACGGGGTTGAGGTCGGGTGCGTAGGACGGCAGGTGGTAGATGGTCGGCCTGTCTCTAGCGGGGTGAAGTAGAGCCGGTGGGACGATGGTTTTGGGAGCCATGGGTTCGGCGGTGGGATTGGGAGCCATCCGGCGTGGTGGTGTGTGACATGCCGCCGATGGAGTAATCGGGGTTTTGGGCTGTTTGGCCGCTCATGCTGTGGTCGTTGATCATGGTCGTGTCAGGAGACCCGTGTGTACAGGTCGCGTGAGTGGACTTTTGAGCGGATTCGCCGGGACCGGCGTTTGGACCCGGCAGTGTCGGGGCGGGCGTTGGCCCTGCGGTACCGGGTGTCGCGGAACACGGTGGCGAAGGCGCTGGCGTCTCCGGTGCCGGCGAAGCGGAAGAAGCCGCCGCCGCGGCCGAGCGTGCTGGAGCCGGTGAAGCCGTTCATCGACGCGATACTGCGGGCGGATCTGGACGCGCCGAGGAAGCAGCGGCACACCATCGATCGGATGAGCGGCGCAAGTGCGTGCTGTTCACATTGCGGATGTCGTACTCGGGCAAGGCCGTCCACCGGGTTTACGCCGCGGCCTCGCAGGAGGCGTTCTTCGAGGGCCACGTTGAGGCGTTCGAGATGCTGGGCGGGGTGCCGACCGTTCACATCCGGTATGACAACCTCAAGCCGGCGGTGAGGCTGGTGCTGTTCGGCCGCTCGCGCACGGAGTCGGCCCGGTGGGCGGCGTTCAGGTCCTGGTACGGCTTCTCGGCGTTCTACTGCACGCCTGGTGAGGAAGGCGCCCATGAGAAGGGCGGGGTGGAACACGAGGGCGGCCGGTTCCGCCGCAAGCACCTGGTCCCGCCGCCTCAGGTCGCGTCCCTGGCGGAGCTCAACGAGCGGCTGGCGGCGATCGATGCGGCCGAGGATGCCCGGCATGTCCATGGCCGGCCCACGTCGATCGGGTTCGACTTCGAGCAGGAACGGGAACTGCTGCGGGCGCTGCCGGTGGACGGGTACGACTGCGGGATCGACCTGACGCCGGTGGTGCACCGCAACGGCCGGATCACGGTCCGGCAGTGCTACTACTCGGTGCCCGCGAAGTTCATCGGGACCAAGGTGCGGGTGAAGCCGCGGGCCAACGAGCTGTGGATCTACGACGGGCGGCAGGTCGTCGCCCGCCACCCGCGGCAGACTCGCCGTTACACCTTCCACGACATCCTTGATCACTACCTGGAGATCTTGCTGGTCAAGCCGGGTGCGTTCGCTGGGGCCTCCGCGCTGGCTCAGGCGCGGGCGGAAGGCGGCTTCACCAGGACGCATGAGGCGTTCTGGGCTGCGGCCAAGCAGAGAGCGGGGGACCGGGAGGGCACCCGGATGCTGATCGAGGTGCTGCTGCTGCACCGGCAGTTGCCCGGTGACGCGGTGATCGCCGGGTTGGCCACCGTGCTTCGGGTCGGCTCGGTCAGCACCGACCTGGTGGCGATCGGCGCCCGCAAGGCGATGGAGAACGCCGAGCCAGACACCTGCGACGGGTTCGACGACGTCAACGGGCCGGTCCTGGATGCCGAGCACGACGACGATCCGGGCAGGCCGGGCCGGGACGAGGCGGCCGGCGGCGGAGCGAAGGTGATCTCGCTGCACACCCGGCGTCTGCCGCTGGATCCGCGCACCGCGTTGCCGGACATGGCCAAGTACGACCGGCTGCTCACGTCGGTGAAGGACACAGGCACCACGAAGCAGAAAGGCACCAGCGCATGACCCCGACCAGGACCAGGCATGCTGACCCGATCGCCCAGCAGGTGCCGCCCACCCGGATGCCGCTGCCCGGCGACCCGGAGGACGCGGCGATCGATGAAGCATGCCGGGACCTGAGGCTTCCGGCGTTCCGTGAGCGGTTCGTGGAACTGGCGGCTACCGCGCGGCGCGAGCAGTCCACCTACAAGCAGTTCCTCCTGGACCTGCTGCAGGTCGAGGTCGCCGACCGGGATGTGCGCCGGCAGCAGCGGCTGGTCCGCTCGGCGAAGTTCCCCAGGCCCAAGCGGCTGGAGGACTTCGTGTTCGAGAAGAACCCCAACGTCTCACCCGAGATCGTTGGCGAACTCAAGAACCCCTCATGGGTACGGGAGGGCCGCCCGCTGGTGCTGATCGGTGACTCCGGCACCGGCACATCGCACCTGCTGATCGGGGTGGGCACGGCGATCGCAGAAGCCGGCCTCACCATCCGCTACACCACCACCTCGGCGCTGGTGAACGAGCTCGCCGAGGCAGACGGCGGGCGCCGTCTGTCCTCACCTGGACAAGAAAGGCGCGAAGCTGCTCTTCCAGATGTTCACAGAACGCGAGGAGCGCAAGGCGACCGCGGTGGCCACCGACTCCCCGTTCGCCGAGTGGGACAAGACCCTCGGCGACCCCGGGCTCTGCGCGGCCATCGCCGACCGCATCACCTTCCGCTGCATGCTCATCCAGACCGGCACCGACTCCTACCGCTTCCAGGCCACCGAAGCCCGCCGTCAGGCCACAACCACACGGTGATGCCCGCTCGCCTGCCCCCCTGCCGTCCTGAGCAGCGTCGAAACGAGGCCAAGGCCAATGGTGGACCGATGAAGGAAAGGCGCCAGAGTGACTGAGCACGACATGACGGTCGAGGGGCTGCTGGCAGCGGTGGAACAGGCGCCACCAGTAGATTCCGTTGCAGTGGTCGCCCAGGCCCTTGCCAGGCAGATGGATGCCCGTGAGGTCCGCTTCTGGATCATCGATTTCACCGGCGACGTCTTGCTGCCTCTACCGGTGGCCAATATCACGGAAGGCGAAGGCGGGGACCAAGACCACATCGACCTTCGCGGCACCCTCCACGAGGAGGTGATCCGCTCCCAGCAACTGCACATCACCCAGACCCCCGAGCCGGTGAGCGGATACCGGGCGCTGGCACCGGTGACCACCCATGGAGACGCCATCGGCATTCTGGAAGTGATCACAGCCGCCCAGCCCAGCCCACGTCACCGCCACCAGATCACGCAGGCCGCCCAAGCCCTGGCCTACGTCGTCACCTCCAACCGGCGCTTCACCGACCTCTACGAATGGGGCCGGCGCAGCATCCCGCCCACCCTGGCCGCTGAAATCCAGCACAACCTTCTCCCACAGGCTCTGTCCTGTGAAGCCGGGCCGGTCACTTTCGCCGGCGCCCTCCAGCCAACCCACGACATCTCCGGCGATACCTTCGACTACAGCCTGGACAGGCACACCCTGCACGTCTCCATCACCGATGCCATGGGCCACCACACCTACGCCGCACTACTGGCCACGCTCATCGTCGGCTCCCTGCGCAACACCCGGCGGGCCCGGGCCCCTCTGGCCGAGCAAGCCCGGGCAGCACACCAGGCCGTCCTGGACTACGGCCAAGACGCCACCGTCACGGGCCAGCTCATGAACCTCAACCTGTCCACCGGCCACGCTCTGTTCGTCAACGCCGGCCACCCCTGGCCACTTCGACTGCGCAACGGCCGGGTCAGCGAGATCCAACCGGCAGTGGACCTGCCCTTCGGCGCACCCTGGGACGGCCACTACCGCGTGCAGGACCTTCACCTGGCCCCCGGAGACCGACTGGTTCTGATCACCGACGGGATGACCGAACGCAACACCACCGCCCTGGACCTACCCGCCCGCATCGAAGCCGACGCCGACCTACACCCCCGCGAAGCCGTCCGCTCCCTCATGCGCGCCCTCCACCAAGCCACCGAAGGAAACCTGCTGGACGACGCCACCGTCATCTGCCTGGACTGGCACGGCACCAGCTCCAGCCCGCACACCAGCACGACCAGCGCCGACACCTCCCCCAACCGCCACTGACGCACACCAGAACACGAACACCACCGCAGCCCGCTCCCAGCACACGGAGTCGGGCTCCTTGGCATGCGCCTGTCAGGGACAACCAAAGAGCCCGGGAACCACAAGGTATCGAGACCGGCGGCCAGGCCAACGCGGACACGCTCGTCCGTGTCCTCACGGACAAACATCACCCGATAGGGGTGGCTCCCGATCTCACCGCCGATCATGATCCGCGGTGCTGTCCATCTCGTGCACAAACGCAGCAGTCTGGCTCCCGATCCCACCGACCAAGTGGCTCCCGTTCACCCCGTCAGAAACAGCGACGATGAGCCTGTTCGGGGACGGTCTGGACGCCGCCGTGCAGAAGGCGTTCACCCGCCCGGCACCCAAGAACGCCGCACGAAAGCCGTCGCTCAGATGCTGCGCGTCTCCGAGCGCACGGTGGAACGGTATGTGAAGGACCAGATCAAAAAGCCTCGCCCGGACCTCGCCGTGCGCCTGGAGCGCGAGGTGAAGAAGCGCCGGCAGCCGCAGATCCGGGGCGAAGGCCAAGGCCAAAGCACCACCAGGGGCGGCATCGTTATCGACACCCGCGCCCGCGTGGGCTGCACCGCGCCCATCGGGTCCACGGACCAGGACCGCATCCGGCACCTGACCGTTGCCCTGCCCCTGCCCCTGCATCACGCCGCCCGCCTCTTCGACGCCCAACAGGCCGGCGCCAAGGATCGCGAGCTCAAGGAGATCGCGGCCGAAGCGCTCAAGGAGGTCTACTTCCAGGACGGCGGCCGCCGCTCCGGAAGCCTGGAAAAGGTCCGCTTCACCGACATCGAACACCTTGAGTTCGACCTGTAGGAACCGGACCCCGAACTGTCCGCGAGCCCCGAACCACTGATGGCCCGGGGCTCGCTCGCGTCTCCGCGGGACCGTTGCGCCGTGGACCACCGTCCCCGAACAGGTCAGGCCCGGAGAGCCGCGAGTGCCAGCGTTGCGTACCGGCGCCACACGTCGTGGTCACGGATGCCCAGTTCGAGCAGTACGTGGGCCACTCCGCCGATCAGCACCAGCAGGTCCATGGTCGTGACGTCGTCCCGGATCTCGCCCCGGTCGCGCGCCGCGTCGAGCCATTTGACGATCGTCGCAGCCGTCTTGTCGTCGAACGGCGGCGCCGACCTCCCGGCGGGCGGCGCCAGGCTGACCGTTGCGGGACTGGTCGCGGCGTGCCACATCGGGGCCTGCGCCATCACGTCGACCAGCAGCCGGTCACTGGCCAGGCGCTCGACGATGCGGTGTATCGCGGCTTCCAGTGCGGCCTGAGGTTCGCGAACGTGCGCGTCCGTGTCCGCGACGACATCGCGCAGCCATTGGACGCGGGTGCCGGTGAGTGCCTCGACCAGGGCGGCCTTGGTCGGATAGCTGCGGTACACCGTCGCCTTCCCGACCCCCGCGCGCGCGGCGACCTGCGGAATCGTGGCGTCCAAGCCGTGTTCGGTGAAGACCTCGACCGCCGCCGCCAGCACTTTGTCGTGATTGCGCCGCGCGTCCGCCCGTCGCTCGCGCCAACCTTCCTCGGTCACGCGGTACCGCCGATGCCCTCGTCATGAATGTCGACGCCGCCACCCTATCCGCTCCACGCCGACGGCCGTGAAGCCGGTTACCAGGCCGGCCGGTGGGGCGGATGTCTGTGACCCGCGCAACATCCGAATAAGTGGACCCTGGGGTCCTGATAGCTTGAAGCGCATCCGGACCTCTGGGTCCACTTCGATGAGGGGATGCGCGATGGCATGGCGGCTGTTCCGGCTCGGCCGGTGGTCCTTCCAGCACCGAAAGTTCGTGAGCCTCGGCTGGTTCCTGGCGTTGTGCGCGATTCTGCTGGGTTCACTGCTGATGTCGGGCAAGACGAACGACAACTTCGAGCTGTCCGGGATCGAGTCGACGGACGCGTTCGAGCTGATCGAGAAGCGCACTCCGGGCGCCTCGGCAGACGGCGCCACGGCGCGGATCGTGTTCGAGGTGCCGGCGGGGGAGTCGCTCACCGACGCGCCCCACAAGCGCACGGTCGGCAGGGCGCTCGCCCGGCTCGACGGCGCCGACGTGCAGGCGGTCGTCGACCCGTACACGGCAGGGACGCTCTCCGCGGACGGCCGCGTCGGGTATGCCACCGTGACATTCACCGAGTCCCCGGCGGATCTCACCGAAGAGGACAGGGACCGTCTTGAGGATGTCCGGACGGCGGCGGAGGGCCGGGGCCAGGACGTCGTGATCGGCGGCGATGCCCTGGCTCCTGAGGCACACTCACCCGTGGCCGAACTTGTCGGCATCGGCGTGGCGTTCCTCGTTCTGGCGCTCACGCTGGGATCGCTCCTGGCGGCTGGGATGCCGCTGCTCACCGCGCTGGTCGGGGTGGGTATCGGCATGTTCGCCGTCTCGGCTCTCACGATGTTCGTCGAGCTGTCCTCCCTCACCGGGTCGCTGGGCACGATGCTGGGACTGGCCGTCGGTATCGACTACGCACTGTTCATCATGACCCGCTATCAGGCCGAGGTCCGAGCGGGCCGCCCGCGGGACGAGGCGGCGGGGGTCGCGGTCGGTACCGCGGGCTCGGCCGTGGTCTTCGCCGGCCTGACGGTCATCGTCGCCCTGGTGGGGCTCTCCCTGGCCGGAATCGGGTTCCTCACCCAGATGGGCCTCGGAGGGGCGTTCACCGTCGCGCTGTCGGTGTTCATCGCGCTGACGCTGCTGCCCGCGCTTCTCGGGTTTGCCGGCGCCCGCGTCGCCCCCAACCGGGCGCCCACCGGCGCGCGTCCCCGCCCCGTGAGGAAGCGCGCGACCGCGCGCCTCTGGGCGGAGGCTGTCGTACGGCTGAAGTGGCCGGCCACAGTGGTCGGCATAGCGGCTGCGGCTGTGGTCTCGATTCCGGCCCTCTCGATGCAGCTCTCGCTGCCGGACGACTCCACCAAACCTACCGGCAGTGACGCGCGCGTCGCCTACGACCTCATCTCCGACCACTTCGGTCCCGGCGCGAACGGACCACTCGTTGTCGTTGTCGACACCCGGGGAACCACGAGCGCGACGGCTGCCCGGGCGGCCGTCGCGCTGGCCACCGAGCGGATCGACTCGCTTGCCGCCGGGAGCGGGTCCGGCGTCGCCGGGGTGATTCCCGCAGTGAGCGACGACACGCCGGAGTCACAGCAAGCGCTCGCACAGCAGCTTGAGATGTCGGGCATCGCGACGATGACCGTGATTCCGACGACAGGCCCCGCTCAGCAGGAGACGAAGGAACTGGTCGCGGACATCCGTGACGCCGTGAGCGACCTGGAGGCGGCCAGTGGGGCCCGTGCCCTGGTGACGGGACAGACTGCGGTCGGCATCGACATCTCCACCGAACTCCGGAACGTCTTCCCGGTCTATCTGACCGTGGTCGTCGGCCTCGCCGTCCTGCTGCTCATCGCGGTCTTCCGGTCGATCTGGGTGCCGGTCAAGGCCGCACTCGGGTTCCTGCTCTCGGTCGGAGTGTCACTGGGGGCCACGGTGGCGGTGTTCCAGTGGGGCTGGTTCAACGAGCTGGTAGGTATCGACGGCAGTACGCCGGTGCTCTTCATCCTGCCGATCCTGCTGACCGGCATCCTGTTCGGACTGGCAATGGACTACGAGGTCTTTCTCGTCACACGGATGCGCGAGGCTCACGTGCGGGGCACGCCGGCCGTGCGCGCCATCGTCGACGGCTTCGCGCACAGTGGCCGCGTCGTCGCGGCGGCAGCGGTGATCATGGTGGGTGTCTTCGCCGGGTTCGTCCTCACCGACGACATCATCCTCAAGACGATCGGATTCGCTCTCGCCATCGGTGTCCTCGCGGACGCGTTCCTGGTCCGCATGCTCATCGTGCCTGCCGTGATGGCGATCGTCGGCGAGCGTATCTGGTGGATGCCGAAGGCGATGAGCCGGGCCGTGCCCAGCTTCGACATCGAGGGGGAGCAACTCGCCCGCCGTCTCGAGGAGCAGGCCGCCTCCGGCTCCACCCGTCCCGGCGTGCGAGTGCCGGCCAACGCGGGCTGAGAGGCAGCCCCCGCCGACGGAGGCGCGGCGGGGGCCGACCGCCCAGCGGGGCAGGGAGGTTCTCGTGGCGATCGGGTGGCGCGATCAGCGATCGTGGAGAAGGGCGACCGCTTCGGCGAAGTCGGCATGCGCGGGTTCGAAGGATCGTGCCGCGACGAGGAACATCGACCGGTCGGTGAGGGCGCGGGCGAGGCGAGCGTGGTTGTCGGGCAGGCGGCGGGCGAGCGTGACACCCTCGTCGAAGTACGGTGTGAACCGGTCCTCGAAGAGGTAGGGGTGGTCGCCTTCGCGGACGGCCGCACGGATGCTGATCCTGCGTTGGACGTCGACCAGTTCGGGCAGCCGGTCGGCCTCGCGCAGTCTCGCCGCCTCCGCTTCGAGGCCTGGCAGCATGCCGAGAAAACTGTCCCGCACATCGCGTGACCATCGGAGGTCCGTGCCGAACGGCGGCATCGGGGACTCGGGGCTCGCGGCGGGTTCGGCTGCCCGCCCCGACAGGACGAAGAGCGTCCTCCACCACCCGAGGATGCAACTCCAGTCCTTCGGCTCACCCGTGGTCGCGAGCTCCTCCAGGACACTCAGGGCCTGTCGCCGGGCGGCCGCAGCACTCGCCCCATCCCCGGCGTCCTCCCGCATCCGAGAGAAGTGAACCAACTCCCAGGTGAGTATCGCCAGAGCGGTGTGCTGTTCGGCCGCCTTGCGCCGGGTTTCCTCAAGAAGCTTGCTGAAGACGGCTGATGCGGCGTCGTACAGCCCGGCGCCCTCCAGATTCGCCGCCCACCGGACCATGTTCCAGAAGGAGTGCTCCCGGATTCCGTTCCGGGCGGCCTCTTCGTCGAGCTCCGCGGCCTCCCTGAAGTATCCCTCCTCGGCCAGAACGCTCGCCAGGGGCTCGCTTCGGCCGGACTCGGCCAGCTCCTCACAGATCGCGCGTCCTTCCGCCCTGTGCCCGAGGGCGAACAAGGAGGCCTGATAGGCGTCCAGGGCCCGGTGCAAGCGCTCCGCCCGGTTCGGCGCCCCGGCCTCTATCCTGCGAGCGGCCCGGGAAGCCTCGGCGGCGAGCGCGAGGTCCACCTTCGGATCCCGGCTCTCGTGGCGCAGCGCGAGCAGGGCGTCGACCAATTTCGGCATGTATGCCTTTGGAGTCACTTCGGCCAGAACCCGGTACGCGCGGGCCAGTTCGGCCCGACTCGGCTGACCGGACCCCAGCAGCAGCACGCGGGCCCGAAGCACCGCGTCGTGATCGATCGCCACCATTTCCCCTGTCTGTGGATGACGCACGAAGGAGATTCTGAGTGGCGGGGAACGGACCGGACAAGCCTCGCGAACTGTGCGTTCCGTCCTACGAAAAATGGCGCCGGCCTGTCATGATGGACATGCTTTCGTCCTGAATCCACGAGGGGGGAGCCGCACCGGACGCCTCCCGCACCGCACACAAAGGGCAGCATCCGGCACGGCCTGCGTCTCGGGCAGCGGCAAGACCCTGTGGCGGGGACGACCGGCGTCCGTGCCCTGGACGGCGGCGAGTTCGGGCAACCGCACCTGGGCCTCCAGCAGCACCGCGATGCTGTGCCTCAAGCAGCCGGATGCATGACGCCGAAGCCCGAAGTGAGACCGCCGAGGGCCACATCGCCAAGCACCCCCCCCGGCCACCCGGCAGCCTCTTGACCGTGTGGGTGTTGATCACGGCTCCACCGCGTGACTGCCGGGCGAGCCGGATGAGCATCAGCCGTCCACGGCTTCAAGATCCACTGCTATCCCTGTCGGCCGTATCCCTGACCCTCTATCCGCAGGGAGTGCACCGTTGCCGTCGCGCGGAACGCAGAAGTGCCGAAGTGCGGCGGCGCTTACGTCCGGCTGTGGCAGCCGGCGCCGACAGCTACAGCCGGGCGGCCTGACCGGCTGCCTCCCACCCGCAACCACCAGGTCGTCGAAGAGTCGAAGAACTATCGCTGCTCGACCAACCACCAGGTGGTCATCGACGCCGACACCCGCCTGGTCGTGGTGGTCGGCCGACCACTGCCGGGCAACCGCAACGACTGCCGGGCCTGGGCCGAGTCCGGTGCGCAGCAGGCGGTCGGCATCACCACAACGATCGCGGACGGCGGCTACCTGGGCTCCGGCCTGATCATGCCGCACCGCCGGGGCAAGGGCGAGGAACTGCCCGACTGGAACCAGGCACACAACAAGAGCCACAAACGGGTCCCCGCCCGCGTAGAGCACGCCTTCGCCCGTATGAAGACCTGGGAGATCCAGGGGAGACGGCTCCCCACCTCGCAGTCTCGGAGGAGATTCAATCGAGGCAGAACTCGTTGCCCTCAATGTCCTGCATCACAATGCAGGACTCGTTCTCGCCGTCGGCACGCATCGTTCGCACATGTACCGCGCCGAGCGCGACCAGTCGTGCGCACTCGGCCTCGAGTGTGGCAAGACGCTCCTCACCCACGAGCCCGATACCGGCCCGCACATCGAGATGCAGCCGGTTCTTGACGACCTTGCCTTCGGGAACTCGCTGGAAGAGCAGGCGTGGGCCCACACCTGAGGGATCAGTGCACGCGAAGTAGATCACCTGCTCCTCGGGCGGCAGCGAGCGGTGGTACTCCTCCCACGTGGCAAAGCCCTCCGGGACCGTCGGTACGACGTACCCCAGCACCTCACACCAGAAAGCGGCGAGGCGTGCAGGTTCCGCGCAGTCGAAGGTCACTTGGAACTGCTTGATCGTTGACATCGGCGCACGATAACAGGGGGCCTGCTCATCGCCCCGGGTGGGTAGGTCCGCCCGTTGTCGGCAGGAGGCCCCTGCTTCCGCTGCTGTGTCGTGCGGTCGCAGGGGTGAACCGAGGTCGGTGTCCCCAAAATCGGGGGACCTGGGATGCGATCCCGGCCGGCCAATCTCGTGCTGCCAAAGATCAGTTACGGGACAACCTGAGCGGAGACCCCCATCGGCAGGATCGGCCGGCGTGCTCCACGCCTTACCCGGCAGGTGGACCCCAGGGTAGGCCTGCTGACGCTGAACGAGGTCAGCACCCGTGCCGGTTCGGCCTGGGCGGACGACGGACGTCAGCACGAGGTACGGGGGTTGAAGCACCGGGCCCGGGCCGATGTACGGCCGGTGCCGATCTCTCCGGAACCGGCCCACGGCGCACTGCGTGGGTATCGGTCGGCGCAGGTCAGCCGTTCAGTCTGCGGAACAGTCCCTCCTGCACCACCGACACCAGCAGCCTGCCCTCCCGGTCGTAGATCCGCCCCCGCGCCAGACCCCGGCCACCCGTCGCGATCGGCGACTCCTGGTCGTACAGGAACCACTCGTCCGCGCGGAACGGCCGGTGGAACCACATCGCGTGGTCCAGCGACGCCATGTCGAAGCCCCGCGGGCCCCACAGTGGTTCGACGGGGATGCGTACCGCGTCCAGGAGGGTCATGTCGCTCGCGTACGTCAGCGCGCAGGTGTGCACCAGCGGGTCGTCGCCGAGCGGTCCGACCGCGCGCATCCACACCGCGCTGCGCGCGTCCGCGCCGCTGATCTCCTCCTTGGTCCAGCGCAGCCGGTCCACGTACCGGATGTCGAACGGCTGGCGCCTGGCCATCCGCTCCAGCGGTTCGGGCAGCTCGCCCAGATGCTCGCGGACCTCCTCGGCGACCGTGGGCAGCGACTCGGGGTCGGGGAAGTCGAGCCGGGGCGGCAGCTGGTGCTCGAAGCCGCCCTGCTCCGGGTGGTGGAAGGAGGCCGTCAGGTTGAAGATCGTCCGGCCCTGCTGGACGGCGGTGACCCGGCGGGCGGTGAACGACCGCCCGTCCTTGATCCGCTCGACCTGGTAGACGATCGGGACGCCGGGTCGCCCCGGCCGCAGGAAGTAGGCGTGCAGCGAGTTGACCGGCTGGTCGCCGTCGGTGGTGCGGCCGGCCGCGACCAGCGCCTGGCCCGCCACCTGCCCTCCGAAGACCCGCTGCAGGGACTCCTCGGGGCTGCGCCCGCGGAAGATGTCGACCTCGATCCGCTCCAGGTCGAGCAGGCCGACCAGCCGCTCGGCGGGGTTCGTCATGGTGGCGCCTGCTCCCGTTCTCGGTTCACGCTCGTTCTTCGGTGCTGTACCACGCCGTACAGCCATAGGTGCGTCGGACGCACATCAGAGGTATGTCAGAGCTGGCCCACGGACGTGACACGTACGACCGCGAGCCCCTCCTCGTCGGAGGCCGCCAGGTCGACCTCGGCGCCGATGCCCCAGTCGTGGTCGCCCTTCGGGTCGGCGAAGGTCTGCCGCACCCGCCACAGCCCGTGCTCCGGGTCCTCCTCGATGGCCAGCAGCTTGGGCCCGCGGGCGTCCGGCCCGGTGCCCAGGTCCTCGTACTCGTCCCAGTACGCGTCCATCGCCTCGCCCCAGCGGTCCGCGTCCCAGCCCGACTCGCCGTCCAGCTCGCCCAGTTCGTACACCTTGTCCAGCGCGGCCAGTTCGACCCTGCGGAACATCGCGTTGCGTACGAGGACCCGGAAGGCGCGCGCGTTGGCCGTCACCGGCCTGACCTGGTCGGCCTTCTCCTGCGCCTGCTCGGCCGTCTCCACCTCGGGGTTGGCCAGCTGCTCCCACTCGTCCAGCAGACTGGAGTCGACCTGCCGGACCATCTCGCCCAGCCAGGCGGTGAGATCCTCCAGGTCCTCCGACTTGAGATCGTCCGGGATGGTGTGTTCCAGCGCCTTGTACGCGCCCGCGAGATAGCGCAGCACAATGCCCTCGGTGCGCGCCAGCTCGTAGTGGGAAGTGAACTCCGTGAAGGACAGCGCCCGTTCGTACATGTCCCGGATCACGGACTTCGGTGAGACCGGATGGTCACCGACCCACGGATGGCTGGTGCGGTACGTGTTGTACGCGTGGACGAGCAGCTCCTCCAGCGGCTTGGGGTACGTGACCTCCTGCAGCCGCTCCATCCGCTCCTCGTACTCGACACCGTCCGCCTTCATCGCGCCGATCGCCTCTCCGCGCGCCTTGTTCTGCTGGGCCGCGAGGATCTGCCGCGGATCGTCCAGCGTCGACTCGACGACGGAGACCATGTCCAGTGCGTACGAAGGCGATTCGGGGTCCAGCAGTTCGAACGAGGCCAGTGCGAACGTCGACAGCGGCTGGTTGAGCGCGAAGTCCTGCTGGAGATCGACGGTCAGCCGCACGATACGGCCCTCCGCGTCCGGGGTCTCCAGCCGCTCCACCACCCCGCCGTCCAGCAGCGAACGGTAGATCGCGATGGCCCGCCGGATGTGCCGGAGCTGCTGCCTGCGCGGCTCGTGATTGTCCTCCAGCAGCCGGCGCATCGCCTCGAACGCGTTGCCCGGCCGGGCGATGACCGACAGCAGCATCGTGTGGGTGACCCGGAACCGCGAGGTCAGCGGCTCGGGATCGGAGCCGATCAGCTTGTCGAAGGTGGTCTCCGACCAGGCGACGAACCCCTCCGGCGCCTTCTTGCGCACCACCTTGCGGCGCTTCTTGGGGTCGTCGCCCGCCTTGTTCAGCGCCTTCTCGTTCTCCACGACATGCTCGGGCGCCTGCGCGACGACGAAGCCCGCCGTGTCGAACCCGGCCCGCCCCGCGCGCCCCGCGATCTGGTGGAACTCCCGGGCGCGCAGGGTGCGCACGCGCGTGCCGTCGTACTTGGTGAGCGCCGTGAACAGCACCGTACGGATGGGGACGTTGACGCCGACGCCGAGCGTGTCCGTACCGCAGATCACCTTGAGCAGCCCCGCCTGGGCCAGCTTCTCCACCAGACGGCGGTACTTGGGCAGCATGCCCGCGTGATGCACGCCGATGCCGTGCCGTACGTAGCGGGAGAGGTTACGGCCGAACTTGGTGGTGAAGCGGAAGTTGCCGATCAGCTCGGCGATCCTGTCCTTCTCCTCGCGCGTGCACATGTTGATGCTCATCAGCGACTGTGCCCGCTCGACGGCCGCCGCCTGCGTGAAGTGCACGATGTAGACCGGCGCCTGCCGGGTCTCCAGCAGTTCGGTCAGCGTCTCGGTGATCGGGGTGAGGCGGTACTCGTAGCTGAGCGGCACCGGCCGGGTCGCGGACCGTACGACGGAGGTCGGCCGGCCCGTGCGCCGGGTCAGGTCCTCCTCGAAGCGCGAGACGTCCCCGAGCGTCGCGGACATCAGGACGAACTGGGCCTGCGGCAGCTCCAGGATGGGGATCTGCCAGGCCCAGCCGCGGTCCGGTTCGGCGTAGAAGTGGAACTCGTCCATCACGACCTGGCCGATGTCCGCGTACTTCCCGTCGCGCAGCGCGATCGACGCCAGCACCTCGGCCGTGCAGCAGATCACCGGGGCGTCGGCGTTGACGGAGGCGTCGCCGGTCAGCATGCCGACGTTCTCCGTACCGAAGAGCTTGCACAGGTCGAAGAACTTCTCCGAGACCAGTGCCTTGATCGGCGCGGTGTAGAAGGTGACCTTGTCCTGCGCCAGCGCCGTGAAGTGCGCACCCGCCGCGACCAGGCTCTTTCCGGAGCCGGTGGGGGTGGAAAGGATCACGTTGGCGCCCGAGACCACCTCGATCAGCGCCTCCTCCTGAGCCGGATAGAGCGTGATGCCCTGGCCCTCGGCCCAGGAGGAGAAAGCCTCGAAGAGGGCATCGGGGTCGGCGTCCGGCGGCAGGCGATCGATAAGGGTCACGCCCCCATCTTGCCTTCCTTCCGGCCGGATGAGGGAACCGGACAGCGGGCAGAAGATCAAGAGCGATACGCTGCCGTGTCAACTGGGCATCAGGACAACTGGCTTCAGGGCCCGGCTCGAAGCCCCTGAGTCCCATGACACACGGCTCACGCGCACGGCTTCACCGGACAGGGCTTCCGCACAGGGAGCTGGACGACAACTGAAATGGGACGGGTACGACCATGATGGGACCGGCACACTCGCTGTCAGGGGCGGCGGCCTGGCTGGGGGTGGGCGCCGCGGCGGCCGCCACCGGCCATACGATGCCCTGGCCCGTCCTGGTCGTCGGGGCTCTGATCTGCGCGGGAGCCGCGCTCGCCCCGGACCTCGACCACAAGGCGGCGACGATATCCCGGGCGTTCGGCCCGGTCTCGAAAACGCTCTGCGAGATCGTCGACAAGCTGTCGTACGCGGTCTACAAGGCGACCAGGAAGCCCGGCGACCCCCGCCGGACCGGCGGCCACCGCACGCTCACCCACACCTGGCTCTGGGCCGTCCTGATCGGCGCGGGCGCCTCGGCCGTCGCGTACACCGGCGGCCGGTGG
The DNA here is from genome assembly GCF_040685895.1 of Streptomyces sp. NPDC088124. Taxonomy (NCBI): domain Bacteria; kingdom Bacillati; phylum Actinomycetota; class Actinomycetes; order Kitasatosporales; family Streptomycetaceae; genus Streptomyces; species Streptomyces sp. NPDC088124. The sequence goes on from NZ_JBFBJB010000081.1 coordinate 37,601, forward strand.
GGGGTCCTCGCCATCCTCTTCGTCCACCTCGTCCTCGCGGTGGAGGGCCTGCTCTGGCGGGCCGCCCGGGTCTCCAGCGACGTCCTGGTCTGGCTGCTCGGCGCGACCAGCGCCTGGATGCTGGCGGGGATCCTGGACCAGCCGGGCAACGGCGCGAACTGGCTGTTCACCGACCCCGGCCAGGAGTACCTCTGGCTGGGCCTGCCGATCCTCCTCGGCGCGCTGGTGCACGACATCGGCGACGCGCTGACCGTCTCCGGCTGCCCGATCCTCTGGCCCATACCGCTCGGCCGCAAGCGCTGGTACCCGCTCGGCCCGCCGAAGGCGATGCGCTTCCGGGCCGGCGCCTGGGTGGAGATGAAGGTGCTGATGCCGGTCTTCATGCTGCTGGGCGGGGTCGGCGCCGTATTCGCCCTCAATCTGGTCTGAGCGCCATTACGGAGGACAGCTGAGCCGTGGGCCGGTGACCCGGCGCCACGGCTCAGAGCCTGTCGGGTGACCTCT
>NZ_JBFBJB010000082.1:0-35979 GCF_040685895.1 Streptomyces sp. NPDC088124
GAGGAGACCCTCGAACTCGCCAACGCGGGGCGCCAACACGTCCGGGTCACGCTGATCGTCACCGCCGCCACCGACCTCGCCCTGATGCGAGGAGAGTACACACCCCGTCCATCCTGGAGCACCGCATGACCGACGTGACGCCGTCCCAGGGACTGATCGTCCCGCCGGGGGGAGGCACCACCATCCTCACCGCGGCGCAGGAGGTGACCTTCAAGGTCACCGGAGCCCACTCCCGGGTCTCCTCCAGCTTCGAGGTCGTCGTCCCGCCCGGGTTCGACGTCGGCGCACACCGGCACACCCACAGCGAGGAACTCTTCTACATCCTCGACGGCGAACTCGACGTGCTGGCCTTCGAACCACGGGTGCTCAGCGGCGACTGGCGCGACTGGGAGTCCGCGTCCGGCATGAGGACGGTACGGGCCACCCCGGGCACCGTCATCGTCGTCCCGCCGGGCTGTCCGCACGCCTTCGCCAACCGGGGCGGCGAGCCCGCCAGGATGTTCTTCCAGGCGTCCCCGCCCTCCGACCACGAACGGTACTTCGAGGAACTCCTCGACATCCTCAAGGAGGACGGCACCCCCGATCCGGCGGCCATCGCCGACCTGCGCAAGCGGTACGACATCGAGCAGCTCACCCCGCTGCGCCACGACGTCTGACCCGATGGACGCCGCACCGGCCACCCGGAGCCCGCGCCGGGACCCGCCCGGCCCCGGCCGCGGGGGCACCCGGCCCTGGGCGCCGGTCCTCGGGGTGCTGCTCGTCGTCGCCGCGCTGACGGCCGGCTGGTCGCTGATCGACGCGGCCCTGGGCGACCGCGAACGGGTCGCCGCGGGGACCGCCCTGGAACTCGGCCCCGACGGCGACGCCGCCGTGCTCCGGGTGGTCGGGCACGGCTGGGGGCTCAGCAAGTCGTCCAGCGACCCGGACACGGCGTACGCACTCTCCCGCGACGGCGTCGGACTGGCGGCCCGGTACATCGGCCTCACCGAGGCGGGGGACCCCGGCGCACTGTGGAACGGGCTGCGCAAGGTCCAGTCCGTCGCCGACAGCGGCAGCCGGCTGGGATCCGCCCGGCCGCTCACCGGCGCCGGGGGAGCCATCGGGCGCTCGGGACGGCTGACCGGCGGGGGCCGCACGGGCTCCGCCACCCTCTGGCTGCCGCCCGGCCGGGGCTACGCCGTCGAGATCATCGTCCTTGCCCGGCCCGGGGCCGCCCCCGGCGCGGTGGCCGACGCCACGGCCATGGCCCACGGCCTCACCTTTCCCCCGGGGACGACATGACCGCCCCCGCCACCACCCCTCCGCCGGCGGCCCGGCTCCGCCTCCTCGTCAACGCCGTGCGCGGCTCGTGGAGACGCCGGCCGGCCGGCTGGGCCTTCGCCGCCGTGTGCCTGCTCGGTCTCGCGCTGCTCCTGGACGACTTCGGCCCGCTCGTCCGCGTCTTCCCCGGCTCCGCGCTGCTGGCCCTGGTCCTGCTGGCGCTCACCGTGAGCGTCGGGACGGCTCTCCTCGGCCGGGTCCGCCCGTTCCGAGCACCGCCGCCCGGCTGGGCCTGGAGCGGGGTCCTCTGGGGGGCCACCGCGGCGGCCGGCTGCGCCCTCGTCGCCAATACCGGGCTCCAGGGCATCTGGTCCAAGTCGGCCGGCATCGGATTCGCCGCCCGGTGGGCCGCCGCGCTCACCGCGCCGCTCAACGAGGAACTCCTCAAACTCTGCGGCGTCGTCCTGATCGCCCTCGTGGCCCGGCCGCTGGTACGGGGCCCGCTGGACGGATTCTTCCTCGGCGCGTTCACCGGTCTCGGCTTCCAGGTCATGGAGAACTGGACGTACGCCATGAACGCCATCCTGCTCGGCGGGGGAGTGCACGGCACCGTCGAGGTCAGCCAGTCCTTCGTCACCCGGGTGATGGTGACGGGGCTCGGCTCGCACTGGGCGATGACCGCCGTCGCCGGCACCGGCGTCGGTATCCTCCTGTCCCACGGCGACCGCCCCGTACGCCGCAGGATCGCCCCGGCGGCGGCCTGCGTGCTCACCGCGATGGGCATGCACTGGCTGTTCGACGCGCCCCTGCTGGACTCTCCCGCCGGCCTCGGCGTCAGGGTGGGGGTCAACTTCCTCATCGCCCTCGGGTTCGCGGTCGTCCTGCGCCACCGGGCCCGGCACCGGGCCCGCGCCTTCCTGCTCTCCCCGCGCACCCCGCTCTCCGTCGACCTGCTCACCCGCCGCTCGCGGACCCGCGCCCTGCGCGGACTGCCGCCCGCGCACCGCCCCGCCGCGACGGCGCGTGCCTCGGCCTATCTGGCGGTCGTCGAGGAACAGGCGGTCGTGTGGCGCGACCCCGACCGGGCGGTGCCAGGGCACGCGCCCCCGGCCTGATCCGCACGGCCGGCCCTGGACGCGCGCGTATGGAGGTGAGCTTCACGGCCATGTCGCCGCCGCCCCGCGGGGAGTTGGCTGTTCCCATGACGCAGAACGCGCAGAACGCGCAGAGCACGCAGAGCACGCCGGACACACAGAACGCGCCGGAGGCCGGGAACGGGACGGTCCTGGTCGTCGGCGGCACCGGCAAGACCGGACGACGGGTCGCACAGCGGCTGACCGCCCGGGGAATACCCGTACGGATCGGCTCCCGCGCCGCCGCCCCGCCCTTCGTCTGGGAGGACCCCGCCACCTGGGACGCGGCCCTGGAGGGCGTCGGCTCCGTCTATGTCACCTACTACCCCGACCTCGGACTCCCCGGCGCCGCCGACGCCATCGGAGCCTTCTCCGCACAGGCCGTCGCCCGGGGCGCGCGCCGGCTCGTGCTGCTCTCCGGACGCGGTGACAAGGGTGCGCTCGACAGCGAGGAGCGCGTGAAGGAGTCCGGCGCCGACTGGACGGTGCTCCGGGCGAGCTGGTTCCATCAGAACTTCAGCGAGAGCTTCTTCCTGGAGCCCGTCCTCGCCGGTGAGCTGGTGCTGCCGACCGGCGACGCCGTCGAACCCTTCATCGACGCCGACGACATCGCCGACGTGGCCACCGCCGTCCTCACCGGCCCCGGGCACACCGGCAGGACGTACGAACTGACGGGACCCCGCTCGCTCGGCTTCGGTGAGGTGGCCGCCGAACTGACCCGGGTCACCGGCCGGGAGATCCACTACCGTCCCGTCCCCGTCGACCTCTACCGCGCCGGGCTGGAGGCGCGGGGACTGCCGGTCGAGTTCGCGGATCTCTTCGGGCTGATCCTCGACGGCCGCAACGCCGTTCCGGCGCACGGCGTGCGGGAGGTCCTGGGGCGCGAGCCCCGCGACTTCGCCGACTACGTCCGCGAGACCGCAGCCACCGGCGTCTGGAACGGGGCGCCCGACCGGCCCTGAGCGGGACTCCTGGTCCGGTGGTCCCGGGGCGCTCGGAGCCGAACTCCGCGCGCCCCGGGGCCGGTTGCCCCGCCCCTCGGCAGGGGTGATCAGACTGTGGTCATGCCCGCGGGCGGACGCGTGGCACGGCTAATGTGTGCGGACCGTACCCGTTCACATACCGGGTGACTTCAGGAAGGACCTCCTCCATGGCGGCAGAGACCGCGGACCGTCCGCACCACGACCCGGGGGCCACCCGCGGCCTGCCGGCCGGCGACGGTCCCTCGTACTCCTTCGAGTTCTTCCCGCCGAAGACCGCGGCGGGCGAACGCACGCTGTGGAACGCGATCCGCCGGATCGAGGCGCTCGCGCCGTCCTTCGTCTCCGTGACGTACGGGGCCGGCGGCTCGTCGCGCGACCGGACGATCGAGGTCACCAAGCGCATCGCCGCCGAGACGACACTGCGCCCGGTCGCCCATCTCACCGCCGTCGGCCACTCGGTGGCCGAGCTGCGCCACATCGTCGGCCAGTACGCGGACGCCGGGATCCGCGATGTGCTGGCGCTGCGCGGCGACCCGCCCGGCGATCCGCGCGGCGCCTGGGTGCCCCACCCCGAGGGCTTCACCCACGCCGGTGAACTCGTCACCCTGATCAGGGAGCTGGGGGACTTCACGGTCGGCGTGGCGGCCTTCCCCGAGCGCCATCCCCGCTCCGCCGACTGGGAGAGCGAGGTCCGCCACTTCGTCGCCAAGTGCCGGGCGGGCGCCGACTACGCCATCACCCAGATGTTCTTCCACGTCGAGGACTACCTGCGGTTCCGCGACCGGATCACGGCGGCCGGGTGCGCGACGCCGATCATCCCGGAGATCATGCCCGCCACCGACGTACGGCAGATCCGCCGTTTCGCGGAGCTCAGCGACGCGCGCTTCCCCGACGAACTGGCCGGGCGGCTCGAAGCCGCCAAGGACCGGCCCGAGGAGGGGCACCGCATCGGCGTCGAGTACGCCACGGTGATGGCCGAGCGGCTGCTCGCCGAGGGCGCCCCCGGCCTGCACTACATCACCCTCAACCGTTCGACGGCCACGATGGAGATCCACCAGAACCTGGGGGTGGGCGTACGCCGCGCCCGCGCCCTGGCCGCCACGCCCCACTGATCCGCCGCCCCCGGGGCTCCGGCACCGAACGGCCCACGGACGCCGACGGGGCGGGGGACGGACCCGGGGCCCGGCCCCCGGTCCGTCCCCCGCCCCCCGTTCCGCCGGTGGTGGGAACCTTCGGTCAGCCCACCGGAGCGGCCGGGGACTTCTGACCGGCTTCCCCGGCCTCCCCGTCCCGCCTGCCCGCTTCGGCCTCCTCGGCGAGCCGCTCCATGCCGCTGGTGGTCTTGAGCGGCTTCTCCTTGATGAAGAGGACCGCGACCAGCGCGAGCGCGGCGAACGGCGTGGCGACGAGGAAGAGCTCCGCCGTCGCGACACCGTAGGCGTTCTCCACGATCGCCCGCATCGGCGCCGGCAGGGTCGCCATGTCCGGTACGGCGCTCTCGCCCGAGCCGCCGGCCGGGGCCTGGCCGCTCTCGCCCAGGCTCTTGGTGATCTCGGCCGTCACCCGGTTGGCCAGGATGGCACCGAGCACGCTCGTCCCGATCGTGCCGCCCATGCTCCGGAAGAACGACAGGACGGACGTGGCCGCGCCCAGTTCCGAGGCCGGTACGTCGTTCTGCGCCGCCAGGACCAGGTTCTGCATCAGCAGGCCGACGCCGATGCCCAGGACGGCCATGTACAGGCTGAGCAGCCCGAAGCCCGTGTCGGCGTCGATGGTGGCCAGCAGCCCCAGACCGGCCGTCATGATCACGGCGCCCGCGATCAGATAGACCTTCCACTTGCCGGTGGCGCTGATGATCTGTCCGGCGACGGTGGACGACACCAGCAGCCCGAGGATCATCGGCATCCCCATCAGGCCCGCGACGGTCGGGGTCTTGCCGAGGGAGATCTGGAAGTACTGGGAGAGGAAGACCGTGCCGCCGAACATGGCGACACCGACCAGCAGGCTGGCCACCGTGGTCAGGGTGACGGTGCGGTTGCGGAAGATGTCCAGCGGGATGACCGGCTCGGGCACCCGGGCCTCCACCAGGACCGCGGCCACCAGCAGCACCACACCCGTACCGGTGAGCGCGAACGTCTGCCAGGACATCCAGTCGAAGCTGTTGCCCGCCAGGGAGGTCCAGATGAGCAGCGCGCTGACGCCCGCGACGATCAGGAACGCGCCCAGGTAGTCGATCTTCACCTCGCGGCGGACCGTGGGCAGTTGCAGCGTGCGCTGGAGCAGCAGGATCGCGATGAGCGCGAACGGCACCCCGATGAAGAAGCACCAGCGCCAGCCGAGCCACGAGGTGTCCACCATGACACCGCCGACCAGCGGCCCGGCGACCGTACCGACGGCGAAGACCGCGCCGAAGATGCCCGCGTACTTGCCGAGGCGGCGCGGCGGGATGACCGCGGCCATCACGATCTGGGCGAGGGCCGTCAGACCGCCCGCGCCGATGCCCTGCACGACGCGGCTGAAGATCAGCAGGCCGACGCCCTGCGAGAAGCCGGCCAGCAGCGAGCCGACGACGAACAGCGCGAGCGAGAGCTGGAGCAGCAGCTTCTTGTTGTAGAGGTCGGCGAGCTTGCCCCACAGGGGCACGGTCGCCGTCATGGCGAGCAGCTCGGAGGTGACGACCCAGGTGTAGGAGGACTGGCTGCCGTTCAGGTCGGCGATGATGCGGGGCAGGGCGTTCGCCACCACCGTGCCGGCCAGGATCGCGACGAACATGCCGGCCATCAGGCCGGACATCGCCTGGAGTATCTGGCGGTTGGTCATGGAGGTCGGCGCCTGTTCCGGCGCCTCTGTAGCACTCAAGGTGTCCTTCTTCGTCTGCATTCGGTTCGGGGCATGCGTGTCACGCGGTGGGTGAGTCAGTGGGGCAGCCGTCGGTCCTCGGCTCGGTCAGTCCGTCGGCGAGATGGCCGAAGACGCGCCGGAAGGTGTCGGGGAAGGCGACCGTGTCGCGCTGGGCGCACCAGTGCTCGACGGCGACCCGTACGGCCGTGCCGGCGACCGCGGCGAGCAGCCGGGGGTAGAGGTCGAGATGGGAGGTGTCGGGGAATTTGGCACAGGGGTCCGGCCCCGCCCGGGTATCCGCCACCGGCGTCGGCGCGGGCGGCGAGCCGAGCCGTTCGGCGATCGTCTGCGCCAGCTGGAACTCCTCGGCGATGTGCGCGCCCATACCGCGGAGCAGCAGATGGGGCGAGCGCCGCAGCACCGCGCTGCGCAGGCCCCAGATCTCCTGGCTCTCCTCCACATCGGTGAGTTCGGTCGCGAGCGCCTCGCGTACCGCTTCGAACGCGGACAGCTCCGGCGGTGCCTCGCGCACCGCGCGCCGTACCCGCTCGCCCACGCTCCGGTCGATCATGACGAACGCGTCGTCATGGCTCTCGAAGTAGTTGAAGAACGTACGCGGCGAGACCCCGGCGGCCTCGCTGATCGCCTCGACGGTGACGTTCTCCGCCCCGTGAACGGCGGCCAGTCGCACCGCCGCCTCCGACAGTGCCGTCCGGGTGGCCTGCTTCTTGCGCTCACGGAGACCGAGCGCGGCACCTTCACTCTGCACATCGTGCAGAGTATGCAAAAGTGCACGATGCGCAAAATTATTATCGCCCCGGGGACGCCGTAGCATGATCGGCATGGAGCAGCGCGCGTGGGACAGGACAGGGCGGGACGTCTCCGCCATCGGACTCGGCACCTGGCAGCTCGGCGCGGACTGGGGTGAGGTGGCCGAGCCGGACGCCTTCGCCGTCCTGGACGCGGCCGTCGAGTCGGGTGTCACTTTCCTCGACACGGCGGACGTGTACGGCGACGGGCGCAGCGAGCGGCTCATCGGCCGCTATCTGAAGGACCACCCCGACGCGGGGGTCTTCGTGGCGACCAAGATGGGCCGGCGCGCCGAGCAGCGGCCCGAGAACTACACCCTGGCGAACTTCCGTGCCTGGAACGACCGTTCGCGCGCGAACCTCGGGGTCGACACCCTGGACTACGTACAGCTCCACTGCCCGCCCACGCCCGTCCACGCGTCGGACGAGGTCTTCGACGCGCTCGACACCCTGGTCGAGGAGGGGCGGATCGCGGCGTACGGCGTGAGCGTGGAGACCTGCGCCGAGGCGCTCACCGCCCTCGCCCGGCCCGGTGTCGCGGGCGTGCAGATCATCCTCAATCCGTTCCGGACCAAGCCGCTGGAGGAGGTCGTGCCGGCCGCCCGCGCGGCGGGCGCCGCCGTCATCGCGCGCGTCCCGCTCGCCTCGGGTCTGCTCTCCGGCCGGTACACGAAGGACACGGTCTTCGCCGCCGACGACCACCGTTCGTTCAACCGGCACGGCGAGGCGTTCGACCAGGGCGAGACGTTCTCCGGCGTCGACTACGCCACCGGGCTGGCCGCCGCCGTCGAGTTCGCCGGGCTGGCGCCCGAGGGGATGACGCCCGCGCAGACCGCGCTGTGCTGGATCGCGCAGCAGTCCGGGGTCACCAGCGTGATCCCGGGCGCCCGCTCCGTCGAGCAGGTCCGCGCCAACGCGGCGGCCGGCGCGCTGCCGCCCCTGCCGCCCGCCACCCTGGACGCCGTACGGGAGCTGTACGACCGCCGGCTGCGGGCCTCGGTCCACGCGCGCTGGTAGGGGGAGCGAAAGGGTGATTATGGGCCGAACGCGGTCCGATCGTGCGGCACGCGCGCAAGAGTTGGCGGTTTCTGTGGCTGTATCGCGTCGCGCACTGTAGCGTCTTGATCAAGCTGTCGTGGTTCCGAAGTACCGCTCGCCCGTGACGTGCCGTCACGGGCGTTTGTGCTGTTCAGCGTCTCTAAGGACCAAGGCGATCACCTCCGGTTCCCGTACCGTGCGGGAACCAACGCGTCCCTTGAATTGGAGACTCATCATGGCCAGTGGAACAGTGAAGTGGTTCAACTCGGAAAAGGGCTTCGGCTTCATCGCGCAGGACGGCGGCGGTCCGGACGTGTTCGCGCACTACTCGAACATCTCGACGTCCGGCTTCCGTGAGCTGACGGAGGGCCAGAAGGTCACCTTCGACGTCACGCAGGGCCAGAAGGGCCCGCAGGCGGAGAACATCCTCCCCTCCTGAACCGGAGAGACAGGGCGCCGGCCCGGTGGATTCACTTCCACCGGGCCGGCGCCCTGTCGCGTGGTACGGGGCCCCGCGGCCGGGGGTCGCGGGGCGCGCGGTCAGGCGGCGCTCTCCCGTTCGCGCGGCGCCGTGGTGCGCGCGCTCGCCGGCAGGGCGAGATTCCAGGCGGTGACCACCGGACGGTCGTGCTCGGTGCCGAGCCGGGAGACGGTGCCGGTGGCGAGGTGGAAGAGCGAGCCCGCCGCGGGGGCGAGGCCGAGGTAGCGCGCGGTCAGCACCCGCAGGAAATGGGCGTGCGCCACGAGCGCGACATCCGCGCCGTCCAGGGAGTCCAGCGCCGTCAGCGCCTCGGTGAGGACCCGGTCGGCGCGGTGCCCCACCTCGCCGGGGCCCTCGCCGGGCTGGCCCGCGGGTCCGGGGACGACACCATCGGTCCACAGGTCCCAGTCGGGACGGGTACGGCGGATCTCGACGGTCGCGATGCCCTCGTACCCGCCGTAGTTCCACTCCCGCAGATCCGGTTCCACCTCGTACGGGGCGAGACCGGCCAGCTCCGCCGTGCGCCGTGCGCGGGCCATCGGGCTGACGAGCGTCCGGCCGATCCGGCGCTCGCGCAGCAGCGGCGCCAGCGAACGGGCCTCGTCCTCGCCGCGTCCGGTCATCGGCAGATCGGTGTAGCTGGTGTGCTGTCCGGACAGGGACCAGGCGGTCTCCCCGTGCCGTACCAGGATCAACTCGCCCATGACTGACGCCCACTTTCCTGTACGCCCGCGCCCCGGTGGCCACGCGGCTCCGCAGGGGAGAACCCGGCGGGCCGTGATCGCATTCCGTCGGACCCAGTGTCTCGTGTTCCCGCCCCGGCGACCCGCCGGGAATGGAGCGGACGGCTCCCGTGTTACACCGACGTGCCGGTTGATGGACATGACATCCAGTTCCAGATCCGTCTCCGGCTGTGACGGTACGGGAGCACCCGTGACCGTCGGGAACGAACCGTGACGTTCGGCCACCGAGGAAGGAATCCCGCATGAAGCCTCGTATCCACCCCGTCTCCCGTCCGGTCGTCTTCCGGGACCGTGCCGGTGGAGTGGCCTTCCTGACGCGCTCCACCGCGGACTCGGACCAGCGCGTCGAGTGGGAGGACGGGAACACGTACCCCGTCGTCGACGTCGAGATCTCCTCCGCGAGCCACCCCTTCTACACCGGGAAGGGGCGCGTGGTGGACACCGCGGGCCGCGTGGAGCGCTTCGAGCGCCGCTACGGCCGGCACGGGGCCGCGCCGCGCGGCTGACCGTACCGCCCGGTGAGGAGTCCGGCGCGAGAAAGCGCAGTTGAGGAGCCGGGCGGGAGACCTGATCGAGGTCTCCCGCCCGGCTCCTCGTGTGTCAGACGGAGGCGCGGGAGGTGACGGCCGCGACGAGAGGGGCCAGCTCCGGGTTCCTCGCCGCCTCGTCCAGCGCCTCGCGCAGCGCGGTGTCGTTGGTGGGGCGCGCCGCGGCGAGCAGCCGCAGCCCCGCCTCGCTCACATTGGTGTAGATGCCGCGCCGGTCCGTCGGGCAGAGGTAGCGCGTGAGCAGTCCCCGGTCCTCCAGCCGGGTGACCAGCCGGGTGGTCGCGCTCTGGCTGAGCACCACGGCCTCGGCGACCTGCTTCATCTGGAGATGACCGCCCTCGCCGTCGTGCTGGCGGCTGAGGACGTCCAGCAGCGAGTACTCGCGGACGCTGAGATCGTGCCCCGTCTGGAGCGCCCGCTCGATGTGCGCCTCGATCCTGCCGTGCAGCAGGGAGAGCGCGCACCAGCCCTGGGCGAGCCCGGTGGACGCGGTGTCCGTGGCGGTCATGGCTTCCTCCTGCGTACGGGGCGTAGGGCTCCCAGGATAGGACACCTCCGCAATAGAGCGCGTTTGCAAGTAGTCGGCGTCTGCAAGTATTGTCTTCGCTTGTAAGAAGCTCACGCAATCATTCGCTCTCGGCTGGGAACTCGGCTCTCGGCCGGGCATTCGGGCCGTCGGCCGGAAAGGTGACATCCATGCCAATCGCGCTCCTCGCGCTGGCCGTCGGAGCCTTCGGGATCGGGACCACCGAGTTCGTGATCATGGGGCTGCTCCCCGAGGTGGCCACCGCCTACGGCGTCCCGATCCCCACCGCCGGGCTCCTGGTCAGCGGCTACGCGCTCGGGGTGGTCGTGGGCGCGCCGCTGATGACCGTCCTCGGCACCCGGATCAGCCGCAAGCGGATGCTGATGCTGCTGATGGGGCTCTTCGTCGCGGGCAACACGCTCTCCGCGCTCGCCCCCACCTTCGGGGTGATGCTCGCGGGCCGGGTCGTCGCCTCACTCGCCCACGGGGCGTTCTTCGGGATCGGCTCCGTCGTCGCCGCGAACATGGTCGCGCCGGGCAGAAGGGCCGGCGCCATCGCGATGATGTTCACCGGGCTGACCGTCGCCAATGTCGTCGGCGTGCCGCTGGGCACCTTCATCGGCCAGAACGCGGGCTGGCGGGTCACCTTCCTCGCCGTCGCGGGGCTCGGGGTGCTGGGGCTCGCGGGCATCGCCCGGTTCGTACCGGAACAGCCCCGGGCCGTAGGTGTACGGCTGCGCCATGAACTGGCCGCCTTCCGCAACGTACAGGTGCTCCTCGCCATGGCGATGACCGTGCTCGGCTTCGGCGGGGTCTTCGCCGCGATCACCTACATCACGCCGATGATGACCCGGACCGCCGGTTTCGCGGACTCCTCGGTCACCTGGCTGCTGGTGCTCTTCGGTGTCGGCATGGTCGGCGGCAACCTGATCGGCGGACGGCTGGCCGACCGCCGGCTGATGCCGCTGCTCCAGGTCTCCCTCGGCGCGCTCGCCGTCGTACTGGCGCTGTTCACCGTCACGGCCCACCACAAGGTGGCCGCCGCCGTGACGCTCGTCCTGATCGGCGCCCTCGGTTTCGCGACCGTACCGCCGCTCCAGAAGCGCGTCCTCGACCAGGCGTCCGCCGCCCCCACCCTGGCGTCCGCCGTCAACATCGGCGCGTTCAACCTGGGCAACGCGCTGGCCGCGTGGCTCGGGGGGCTCGTTATCGCCGCCGGACACGGCTACACCGCCCCGAACTGGGTGGGTGCCGCGCTGGCCGCCTCCGCGCTGGTCCTCGCCGTCGTCTCCGCCGCGCTGGAGCGCCGTACGCCGACTGCCGGACGCCCGCGGGGCGCGGTGCCCGCGGCGTCGGTACGTTGAGAGCCGATCTGATCCTTCTGTCCATCCTTCCGTAGAACACGACCCCGCCGGTCCGGTCGGACCGACCGGACCGGAAGAAGAGGAAACGCCATGACCTCCGTCCCCCACGCCGTCCTCAACAACGGCGTCACGATCCCGCGGCTCGGCTTCGGCGTCTTCCAGATCGACGACGCGGAGACCGCCGACGCGGTCCTCACCGCGCTGGAGACGGGCTACCGCAGCATCGACACGGCCGCCGTGTACGGCAACGAGGCGGGCGTCGGCCGCGCCCTCGCCGACTCCGGGATCCCGCGCGACGAACTGTTCGTCACCACCAAGCTCTGGAACGACGACCAGGGGTACGACGCGGCCCTCACCGCCTTCGACGCGAGCCTGGACCGGCTCGGCCTCGACCAGGTGGACCTGTATCTCATCCACTGGCCCACCCCCGGACGCGACCGGTACGTCGACACCTGGCGCGCGCTGGAGAAGCTGCTGGCGGACGGCCGCACCCGCGCCATCGGGGTGTCCAACTTCCAGCCCGCCCATCTCCAGCGGCTGCTGGACGAGACCGGGATCGTCCCCGCCGTGAACCAGATCGAGCTGCACCCCGGCCTCCAGCAGGCCGGACCGCGTGACTTCCACGCCCAGCACGACATCGCGACCGAGGCATGGAGCCCGCTGGCCCAGGGCGCGCTCCTCCAGGAGGAGACGATCCGGGAGATCGCCGGGCGTCATGGCAGGACGCCCGCCCAGGTGGTGCTGCGCTGGCACCTCCAGATCGGGAACATCGTGATCCCCAAGTCCGCCACCCCGGCGCGGATCCGGGAGAACTTCGACCTCTTCGGCTTCGAACTGTCCGCCGACGACCTGCACGCGATGAGCGCGCTCGACCGCGGGATGCGCACGGGCCCGGACCCCGACACCTTCGACTGAGAGCCCGCCGGGTCACCTTCCCGGGCCGGCGGCGGTCTCAGGCGCCGTCCTCCGGGTTCCAGTCCAGCAGGCGCACCTTCGCCACCGTCCGCACATGGCGGCGCATCGCGGCGGCCGCCGCCTTGCCCCGCCGCTCCTCGATCGCCTCCAGGATGGCGCGGTGCTGTGCCAGCGACCGCGCGGGGCGGCCGGGCTGGCGCAGGGACTCGTGGCGGCTCTCCGTGATCTGCTCGGAGATGGCCCGCATGAACTCCGCGAGCAGGGAGCTGTGCGCGGCGGCCGTCACCGCGGCGTGGAAGAGCCGGTCGCCCTCGACGCCGTGCCCGCCCGCGGCGATCTCCTCCTCCATGTGCCGGAGCGCGTCGTGCAGCGCGGCCAGGTCCGGCGCCGTACGGCGCTCGGCGGCGAGTTCGGCGAGCTTGGTCTCCAGCGCCTCACGGGCCTCCAGCACATCGGGCAGCCGGCGTCTGCGCTCCACCAGCCGCTCCACCGGCTCCGGGTCGAGGCTGTCCTTGCGCAGATAGGTGCCGCCGCCGTGCCGCACCTCGACCAGACCCTGGACCTCCAGGACGACGATCGCCTGCTTGACGGAGGCACGGCTGACACCGAGCCGCTGCGCCAGCTCCCGCTCGGGCGGCAGCCGGTCGCCCGAGCCGAGCCGCGCCTCGGCGACATAGCTCCGCAGCCGGTCGAGGACTTGTTCGTACAGGCGCGGCCGGGCCATCGGCCGCAGGGCCCGGGCCGGGTCCTCCGCAGCCGGGGAACCCGGCACAGAGCCTCGCGCGTCGGACATCCGGACACCCCTCCCTGGTCACCGCCTCGCCCGTTTCCTCCCGGTCCCGGACGCGTCAGCCTAACACCGGGCGGACCAGTGGCTGAGCCAATTCTTGTCGGATCCCTTGACGCCCGTCCCGGTCCGCGGCCAATGTGGTCCAGCCACTTGGCCAGTGGTCCAATCAGTCGCCCGACCCTCTTGGCCCCGTATGGCCAGCCGGTCGTCGCCCACTTCCTCTCCGCACCGAGGGACCCAGGGACGGGAGCCCGCGCCATGTCCGCCGAACTGATCTCGATACTTGTGCTGGTGGTGGTCTTCGTGATCGCCACCACCCGGTCCATCAACATGGGCGCGCTCGCCTTCGCCGCCGCGTTCGGCGTCGGGGAACTCGTCGCCGGCCTCGACGCGAAGGGCATCTTCGCGGGCTTCCCCGGCGATCTCTTCGTCGTGCTCGTCGGCGTCACGTACCTCTTCGCGATCGCCCGCGCCAACGGCACCACGGACTGGCTGGTCCATGCCGCGATCCGGCTGGTCCGCGGCCGGATCGCACTGATCCCGTGGGTGATGTTCGCGATCACCGCGCTGCTGACCGCGATCGGAGCCGTCTCCCCGGCGGCCGTCGCGATCGTCGCGCCGATCGCGCTGAGCTTCGCGGCGCGCTACGGCATCAGCCCGCTCCTGATGGGCGCCATGGTCGTGCACGGGGCCCAGGGCGGCGGATTCTCCCCCATCAGCATCTACGGAACGATCGTCAACGGCATCGTCGAACGGGAGAAGCTCCCGGGCAGCCCGCTCACCCTCTTCCTCGCCTCGCTCGCGGTCAATCTCGTCATCGCCGGGATCGTCTTCGTCTGCTGCGGCGGACTCGCGCTGCGCGGCACCCGGTCCGGTCCGGCCCCGGACGGCGCGGCGGGCGAGCACGGCAAGACGCCCGCGGAGGAGGGGAGTCCACGGCTCACCCCGGCCCGTACCGCCACCCTCGCCGCCCTGGCCGCGCTCGTCGTCGCCGTCCTCGCCCTCGATCTCGACGCCGGACTCTCCGCCATCACCCTCGCCGTCCTCCTCAGCGCCTGCTGGCCCGACACCAGCCGCAAGGCCGTCGGGGAGATCGCCTGGCCGACCGTGCTGCTGATCTGCGGCGTCCTCACCTATGTCGGCGTCATGGAGGAGATGGGCACGATCGACTACGCGGGCAACGCCGTCGGCGACATCGGCATCCCGCTCCTCGCCGCCGTACTGCTCTGCTACATCGGCGCGATCGTCTCCGCGTTCGCCTCGTCCGTCGGCATCATGGGCGCGCTCATCCCGCTCGCCGTCCCCTTCCTCGCACAGGGCGAGATCGGCGCGATCGGCATGATCACGGCGCTCGCCATCTCGGCGACCGTCGTCGACGTCAGCCCCTTCTCCACCAACGGCGCCCTGGTACTGGCCGCCGCGCCCGACGTCGACCGTGAGCGTTTCTTCCGCCGGCTCATGGTGTACGGGGGGATCGTGGTGGCGGCGGTACCCGCCGCTGTCTGGCTGCTGCTGGTGGTGCCAGGCTTCGGATGACCGGTCAGACCCGTCCACAGCAAGGAGAACGACGCGTGTCCCCTCTCTTCCCTGCCCTGGCCGCCCGCTCGCAGCGCCCCGCGCTCCGGTTCGGCGACCGCGCCCTCACCCATGCCGAACTGGCCGACGCGGCAGGCTCCCTGGCCCGCCGGCTCGCGGGCGAACGGCGGGTCGCGATCTGGGCCACCCCCACCCTCGGCACGGCGGTGGGGGTGGTGGCGGCGCTGCTCGCCGGGGTCCCGGTCGTCCCCGTCAACCCCAGGAGCGGCGAACGGGAACTGGCCCACATCGCCCGGGACAGCGCCCCGACCCTCGTTCTCGCCGAGCCCGGTGTCACCCTGCCGCCCGCGCTGGCCGCGCTGCCGCGCCTCGACACGGACGCGGGCACGGACGCGGCGGCAGGCACGGGCACGGACGGGGCGGCGGGCACGGACGGGGCGGCGCCGGAGGCCGGGAGTCCCGCCGGAGCCTTCCCCGAGCCGCCGCCGGAGGCGCCCGCGCTGATCGTATACACCTCGGGCACCACCGGGCCGCCCAAGGGCGCCGTCCTGCCCCGCCGCGCCCTCACCAGCACCCTCGACGCGCTGGCGGACGCCTGGCAGTGGACCGCCGACGACGTGCTGGTCCACGCGCTGCCCCTGTTCCACGTCCACGGACTGATCCTCGGCATCCTCGGTCCGCTGCGCCGGGGCGGCTCCGTCACCCATCTCGGACGGTTCGACACCGCGGGCGTCGCCCGGGAACTCTCCTCGGGCGCCACCATGCTCTTCGGCGTGCCCACGATGTACCACCGCATCGCCGAGGCGCTCGCCGACGACCCCGCACTCGCCGGGGCGCTGGCCGGCGCACGGCTGCTGGTGTCCGGCTCGGCGGCGCTGCCCGTCCACGACCACCGGCGGATCGCCGCGGCGACCGGCCGCCGGGTCGTCGAGCGGTACGGCATGACGGAGACCCTGATGAACACGAGCGTCCGCGCGGACGGCGAACCGCGCGCCGGAACGGTCGGTGTCCCGCTGCACGGCGTCGAACTCCGGCTGGTCGACGAGTCGGGCGCCGCCATCGAGCAGTACGACGGCGAGAGCGTCGGCGAGATCCAGGTACGCGGACCGAACCTCTTCACCGAGTATCTGAACCGTCCCGACGCGACCGAGGCGGCCTTCACCGACGGCTGGTTCCGCACCGGCGACATGGCGATCAGGGACCCCGACGGCTATGTCCGCATCGTCGGCCGCAAGGCCACCGACCTGATCAAGAGCGGCGGTTACAAGATCGGAGCGGGGGAGATCGAGAACGTCCTGCTGGAACACTCCGGGGTACGGGAGGCCGCGGTCACCGGTGAGCCGGACCCCGACCTCGGCGAGCGGATCGTCGCCTGGATCGTGCCGGCGCGCCCCGAAGCGCCGCCCACGGAGCGGGAACTGGCCGACCACGTCGCCGGCCAGCTCGCCGCGCACAAGCGCCCGCGCACCGTGCGCTATCTGGACGCGCTGCCCCGCAACGACATGGGGAAGATCATGAAGCGGGCGCTCCATGGCTGAGCTGCGGGGCGCGCGTGAGGCGATCGCGGCGGTCCTCGGGAGCGGCGCCGGAACGTTCACCGAACTCCCGGCTCCCGAGGGCACCTCCGCCCCGGACGGCCCGCTCGGCTGGGAGGGGTACGACGCCGCACTGGCCCGGGCGGCGGACCGTACCGGCGAGGGGGAGTCCGTCGTCTGCGGTACCGGCCGGATCGGCGCCACCGAAGCGGTCGTCGTCTCCTTCGAGTTCGGCTTTCTCGGCGGTTCCCTCGGCGAGCGTACCGGCGACCGGCTGGCGGCCGCGTACGGCCATGCGCGCGACCGGGGGCTGCCGGTCGTCTCGCTGATCGCGACCGGCGGCAGCCGGATGCAGGAGGGCATGCGGGCCCTGCTCCAACTCCAGCGCGTGGCCGGGGAGTCCGCGCTGACCCGGGCGGCCGGGCTCGCGCAGCTCGCGGTGGTGCGCGACCCGACGACCGGCGGTGGCTGGGCCACCCTGGGCGCGGGCGCCGATGTCGTCCTCGCGCTGCCCGGGGCCCAGATCGGCTTCGCGGGGTCACGGGTACGCCCCGCGGACGCCGATCCCTCCGCGTACACCGCCGAGGCCCAGCTCGCCGCCGGACAGATCGACGCGGTGGTGGCCGAGGAGGCGCTGGCCGGCACGGTCGCCCGCTGGCTGGCGCTGCTCACCGGCGGCCGCGCGGAGCCGCCCGACGGGTGGGCCGGGGGCGCCCCGCCGCCGCCCGCCGCGCTGGGCCGTTCCGGTCCCGTCGCCACCGGCTGGGAGGCGGTCGTGGCCGCCCGCTCGCCCGAACGGCCGCGCGCCGCCGCCTACCTGGACGCGTACTTCGACCACCGGGAGGAGATCCGCGGCGACCGCTGCGGCGGTACGGACCCGGGCATGCTCTGCGGATTCGGCCGCCGGGAAGGGCGTACGGTCGCGTACGCCGCGCAGTGCGGCACCGCCACGCTCCCGGCCGGATACCGTACGGCTGCCCGGCTGATCCGGCTCGCGGAACGGCTCGGCATCCCCGTACTGACCCTGGTGGACACCCCCGGCGCCGCCAACGACGCGCGGGCGGAGCGCACGGGGGCGGGCGCCGCCATCGCGGACCTGTTCGCCACCATGGCCGCCGCCCGGGTCCCCCTCACCACCCTGCTGATCGGCGAGGGCGGCTCGGGCGGTGCGCTCGCCCTGGCGGCCGCGGACAACACCTGGGCCACGCCGGACAGTTACTTCTCCGTCATAGCGCCCGAACTCGCCACGGCCATCCTCAAACGTGACCCGGGGCGTACCCGCGCGACGGCCGGCCAACTCCGGCTGCGACCGCAGGACCTGGTGGCGCTGGGTGTGGTGCGCGGCATCGTCCCGGGTCGGGACGGGCGGGACGGGCCGGACGGGTGGAACGGGCGGGTGCCGGGGGACGGATGAGAGGGCGGATTCTCATGGGCCTCTCACCAGCCTTTCAGACAATATGCCTAAGCTGAGCGTCGTGACTTACACGACGCCGCCCGGCTGGCATCCCGACCCGGGGCACTCAGGTGACGGTCCGCGCCAGGAACGATGGTGGGACGGGTCCGCGTGGACCGACGAACTCCGCGCCGCCCCCACCGGCCAGTGGGACCAGCCGGCCGCACCTCCCTACCCGCCGGCCTACCCGCCGGCCTACCCGCCGGCGCCCCCGTCCGTACCGCGGAACAAGGGACGGCGGATCGCCCTCGGGGCGACCGCCGCGGTGGTCGCCATGGCCCTCGCGGGCGGCTTCTACCTGCTCGGACGCGATGGTGGCGGCACCGACACGGTGGGCAGGGCGGGCTCCGGCTCCGCGCCGTCCACGGCGCCCTCACAGCCGGGGGAGGGCTCCCCGGCCCCCGACGGGCCCGGTGGCCCGGGCGGTTCCGGCGGCGGGGGGAACGGCGGGCCCGGGCAGCCGGAGACCGAGGAGGGCTACGCCACCGACGGCGCCAGCGGGATCAGCATCCCCGTCCCGGACGGCTGGACCGGCGAGTCGGGCCCGGTCGGCGCCGGGGTGACCACCGGGACGTACAAGTGCCCCGGGGACACCGCGCAGTCCTGCGTACGGGGCGGCGTGTTCTCCGTGCCCGCCGTCGCGCTGAAGATCACCGCCACCAACGCCAAGGAGGTGGCCGAGCAGGACATCGACACCAACGCCAAGGAGTCGTACGGCGGCACGACCTACGGCGAGATCTCCTCGCACGAGGAACTCAAGTCCGAGGCGGTCACCGTCGCCGGGCAGCGGGGCTATCTGGTGCGGTGGAAGGTGATCACGAGCAAGGGCGACGACGGCTACGTGCAGTCGCTCGCCTTCCCCTCCCCGGCCTCTCCGAAGGTGCTGGTCGTGGTCCGCTCCGGCTTCGACGTCAACGACAAGGCGCCCGCGCTCTCCGTCATGGACGAGATCACCCAGGGCATCAAGAAGGCGGCGGGGACCGGCACGGGCGGGACCGGCCGCGGCGTCTGACCGCACGTCACCCTTCCCCCGGACCCCCGGACCCCCGGACCCCCGGACCCCCGGACCCCCGGACCCCCGGACCCCCGGACGCCGGGACACACCGGGGCGGGCCGCGCGGCGCGGCCCGCCCCGGCGCGGCGACGGCGCGCGAACCCGCAGCGCGGCGGGCCGGAGCGGGAGCGCGCCAACCCGGCCGGGCACCGGACCGCTCGCCGCTCCCGGGCGTCTGCGATGCTGACCGGGTGCATCATCCGACCCCCGGCGCGCCGGAACCGGTCACGGCCGAGCCGCCGCGGGACGAGCCCAGGCCGCTGCTCACCCAGTCCTGGCTCGACCTGGCCTTTCTGCACTGGGCGGTCGACCCGGCGCAGGTGGCGCCGCTGCTGCCGCCCGGTACGGTTCCCGACACCTTCGACGATGTCACCTATGTCGGCCTCGTCGCCTTCCGGATGCACCGGGTCGGATGGCTGCGCCTCCCCGGCGTCCCGTACCTCGGCACCTTCCCCGAGACCAACGTGCGGCTCTACTCCGTCGACAGGCAGGGGCGCCGGGGTGTCGTCTTCCGCTCCCTCGACGCCTCCCGGCTGATCCCGGTGGCGATCGGCCGCGCCGGATTCCGGATCCCGTACGCGTGGTCCCGGATGGCGGTCGAGCGCGACGGCGACACCCTCACGTACACCAGCAGACGGCGCCTCCCGGGCCCGCGGGGGGCGCACAGCCGGATCGTGGTGCGGACGGGGGAGCCGGTCGAGGAGCCCACCGCGCTGGAGCACTTCCTGACCGCTCGCTGGGCCCTGCACACCTCGCTCCTCGGCCGGCCGCTGTATCTGCCGAACACCCATCCGCGCTGGCCGTTGCGGCGCGCGGAGCTGATCGAGTGCACCGAGAACCTGGTGGCCGCGGCGGGGCTGCCCGCGCCGGCCGGGGACCCCGTGAGCGTCCTCGCCTCCCCGGGGGTTCCGGTCCGCTTCGGCCGCCCCGTGACGGGCTGACCCGCCGACCGGCCCCGGCCGGGGTCAGCACGCGGCCCGGCCGGCGAAGTCCCCGCGGTCCGGTGCGGCGACCGCCGTGCCCAGGATCTCGGGACGGCAGGCGTACGGCAGCCCGTCCAGCGAGCGGTCGGTGCAGAAGCGCGCGATCAGATCGGCGAAGTCCGGGATCCGCTCCACCGGGGCGAGATGGTCGGTCTCGTCGATGGTGAGGAACCGCGCCTCGGGGAGCGCCGCGGCCACCTCGCGCCCCATCGCGGGCGTGGTCAGCGTGTCGTGCTCGCCGGTCACCACCAGGCTCGGCACGGCGGGGACGGGCTCGGGACGGTACCACTCGTGCCGCATCAGCCGGGTGTTGTGCTCGGCCGACTTGCCGAGCTGCTCCGGGTCCTGACCGGCGATCTGCTGGTACACCAGCCGGGAGACGGCGGCGTGCTTGCGGACCAGCCCGGTGCCGGGGGGCGACATGAAACGGTCCGCCAGTTCCCGGGCGATGGTGTCGGTCTCCCCGCGGTCGATCATCACGGCCCACCGCTCCATCGCCGCCGCGTAGTCCGCCGGGATCCGGGGCGTCATGCCCACCAGCATCAGCCGGGCGACCATCGCCGGGTAGTGCTGGGCGAACCGCACCCCGATCGCCCCGCCGAAACAGGCGGCGACCATGTTGACGCGCGGGACACCGAGTTCGTCGAGCAGTTGACGGACGACGGCGGCGAGGAAGTCGACCCCGTACGAGGCGGGCAGGAAGTCGGCCGTACCGTACCCCGGCAGATCCACCGTGATCATCTGTGCCACCGGGCTGAGCCACTTCTCGTGCCGTACCCAGGAGTTGCGGTCCTGGGACGAGCCGCCCAGCAGCAGGACCGGCTCGGTCAGCGGGGCGTCGCGGTGCACGACCCGACAGGTGTAGCGGAACCCGTCGAACGTGAGGTCCCGCTCCTCGACCGGGCCGCCCGCGCCGCGCGCGCCCCCGTCGTACGCCTGCCCGAGGATGAGCGGGTGGGCGCGGGGCGACTGTTGGTCCTGGGCGGGAACGGCATCGATCGACATGGCTGACTCCAGAGCTCCGGAACGGACGAGAACGTCCCTGCCTAGCAGTTGATCCGCCCGGACCACGTACGACTGACACGATCGTGGGCGTGTCGTGCGTCGAAGTCCGCTGGTTGATTCGACTCTCGTGCAGCCGGACGCCCAGCGGGGTGAACCGCGGCCCGACGCCCGCAAGGGGACTTGACTTCGAGCGCGCTCCAATTCGTAGCCTGCGTCGCATGACAACCCCACAGAACGAGGCAGTACCGCACCGGACCCCCCAGCACCCGATCGGATCAGGGTTCGGCGCCGGGAGCACCGCCCGGGAGGTGCTGCGCGGCATCGACCTCGACGGCAGGCTCGCCCTGGTCACCGGCGGCTACTCCGGGCTGGGCCTGGAGACCACCCGCGCGCTCGCCGGGGCCGGTGCCCGGGTCGTCGTGCCCGCCCGGCGGCCCGACATCGCCCGCAAGGAACTGGCCGGCATCGAGAACACCGAGGTGGACGAGTTGGACCTCGCCGACCTCGACAGCGTCCAGGACTTCGCGGAGCGCTTCCTCGCCACGGAGCGGACACTCGACATCGTCATCAACAACGCGGGGATCATGGCCTGCCCCGAGACCCGTGTCGGCCCCGGCTGGGAGGCGCAGTTCGCGACCAACCACCTCGGCCACTACGCGCTCGTCAACCGGCTCTGGCCGGCGATCGCGCCCGGCGGGGCACGGGTCGTCTCGGTGTCCTCCACCGGGCACCACAACTCCCCGATCCGCTGGGAGGACCCGTGGTTCGAGGACGGCTACGACAAGTGGCAGGCGTACGGGCAGGCGAAGACGGCCAACGTGCTCTTCGCCGTCCACCTCGACGCGCTGGCCCGGGAGTCCGGCGTACGGGCGTTCGCGCTGCACCCCGGCGGGATCCTCACTCCGCTCCAGCGTCACCTCGCCCGTGAGGAGATGGTCGCGGCCGGCTGGATCGACGAGGACGGCAACGCGGTCCACCCGTCGTTCAAGTCACCCGAGCAGGGCGCGGCCACCCAGGTCTGGGCCGCGACCTCACCGCGGCTCGCGGACGCGGGCGGCGTCTACTGCGAGGACTGCGACATCGCCGAGCCCGCCCCGGAGGACGGCACGGCGCGCGCGGGCGTACGGGGCTACGCGACCGACCCCGAGCAGGCGGCCCGCCTGTGGAAGTTCTCCGCGGAGCTGACCGGGGTCGACGCGTTCGCGACCGCCGGCTGAGACCGGCCGGCCCGACAGGGTCCGAACACCCGGGGACCTCTGTGGTCCCCGTACCGGGGCCCCGCCCCCGGTCCTGCGGCGGAACGCGATCCGCCCCAGGACCCGGGACGGGGCCCCGGCGTGTCGCACTCCGCGCGCGACACACCCGCGACACGCAGGCGGCGTGTCAGACGCTCTCCCGGTGGACGAGTGTCGTCGGCAGAACGAGCTGTCGCCGGGGCCGGGCGGGGTCCCTGATCTCGTCGAGCAGCAGCCGGGTGATGGTCCGCCCGATCTCCTCGGACGGCTGATCGACACTGGTCAGCGGCGGTACGGTGTGGCGCGCGACCATCGAGTCGTCGAAACCGATGACCGCCACGTCCTCCGGGACACGCCGGCCCCGCGCCCGCAGCTCGGTCAGCGCGCCCGCCGCCATCACGTCCGACGCCGCGAACACCGCGTCGAGGTCCGGCCGCCGTTCGAGGAGTTCCCGCATCGCGGCCCGGCCGCCCTCCTCGGTGAAGTCCCCGAGGGCCACCAGCGACTCGTCCGGCTCAGCGCCCCGTTCGAGATGGGCGTCGCGCCAGCCCTGGAGCCGGCCGTCCCCGACGTCCATGTCGAGCGGCCCGGTGATCGTGGCCACGGCGGTACGCCCCCGGCCGAGGAGATGGCGTACGGCCTGCGCCGCCCCGCCGGCGTTGTCGGAGCGTACATGGCTCAGCGGCTCCGCGGCCGAACGGCGTCCGGCCAGCACTGTCGGTATCTGCAGCTTCTCCAGGAACTCCGGCAGCGCGTCGTCCCGGTGGACCGAGACCAGCAGCACCCCGTCCACCCGGTGCGCCTCCACGAACCGGGTCAGCCGGTCCCGCTCGCGTGGGTCGCGTACCAGAATCAGCAGCAACTGCATGTCCGTGTCGGCGAGTTCCGTGCTGACCCCGCGGATGACCGCGGAGAAGTAGGGCTCCGAGGCGAGCCGGCTCTCCGACTCGGGGATCACCAGCGCGATGCTGTCGGTCCTGCTGGTGACCAGCGAGCGCGCGGCCGGGTTCGGCACGTAGTTGAGCTCCGCGATCGCCGCCTCGACGGCCGTCCTGGCGCGCGCGCTCACGCCCGGCGCGCCGTTCACGACCCGCGAGACCGTTCCGCGCCCCACCCCCGCGAGCTGGGCCACGGCTTCAAGAGTTGGCCTCCGGCCTGGTGGTTTACGGCTGCTCATCACGTCTCCTGACTCTCGCCCCTGGTCGGCGCCGGGGGCGCTCACCAGGAGATTGTGCGGGCCGCGGGTCAATTGGCCAACGGGCGGCCGGTGTTCGGACACATTCCGGCAACGGAACCGACTTCGACTCTTGACACGGGACGGTGTTCACCGAGAGTCTTCCACAACCCGCTGGGAGCGCTCCCAATCTTATCCGGAGCGGGGTCTCCCATCCAGTCGACCGTGAGCCGCGGCAGCGCCCGCCTGCGCGCCGCTGCCAGGAGGAATCCACATGGGCACTGCCCGCAGACGCTTCGGTTCCACCCTCGCATCCGTCACCTCGGTTGCCCTGTCCCTCGTCCTCGTCGCCGGCTGCTCGGGCGGCTCGGAGACGGACAAGGCGCGTACGAAGGACGGCAAGACCGTCATCACCCTCGGCCTGTTCGGGGTCATGGGGATCAAGGAGACCGATCTCCTCGACCGCTACATGAAGGAGAATCCGGACATCCTGATCGAGGCGGATGTGACCGGTGACGAGCAGACCTACTACACCGCGCTGCAGACCCACCTCGCCGCGGGCAGCGGCCTCAAGGACATCCAGGGCATAGAGATCGGCCGGGCCAAGGAACTGGTGGACACCCAGGCCGACAAGTTCGCCGACCTCTCCAAGACGGCGGGCCTCGATCACTTCCTGCCGTGGAAGTCGAGCCAGGTCACCACCGGCGACGGCAAGCTGCTGGGGCTCGGCACCGACATCGGCCCGATGGCCGTCTGTTACCGCAAGGACTTCTTCGAGCAGGCCGGACTGCCCACCGACCGCGAGGAGGTGGCCAAGCTGTGGGCGGGGGACTGGTCCAAGTACGTCGAGACGGGGCGGCAGTTCAAGGCGAACTCCAAGAGCGGCAAGGTCGCGTACATGGACAGCTCCAGCGGGCTGTTCAACGCGATGATCTACGGCGACGAGAAGCAGTTCTACGACAAGGACGGCAAACTGATCTACAAGGACAACCCGGTCGTCAAGGACGCCTGGACCCTTGCGACGGACGCCTCCCAGGCCGGACTGACCGCCAAGCTCCGCCAGTTCCAGCCCGGCTGGGACCCGGGTCTGTCCAACAGCACCTTCGCCACCACCGTCTGCCCGGCCTGGATGCTCGCCCACATCAGTGAGAAGGCCGGCCCGGCCAACAAGGGCAAGTGGGACGTGGCCAAGGCCCCGAAGGGCGCCAACTGGGGTGGCTCGTTCCTCGGTGTGATGGAGAAGAGCCCGGTCAAGGAGGAGGCCCAGAAGCTCGTGGCCTGGCTGACCGCGCCCGAGCAGCAGGCGTACATCTTCGAGAAGCTCGGCAACTTCCCGTCGTCGAAGAAGGCGCTCGACATGCCCGCAGTCGCCTCGGGAACCTCCCCCTACTTCAGCGACGCGCCGATCGGCCAGATCTTCGGGGACGCGGCGAAGGAGATCCCGGACGAGCAGATCCTCGGCCGCAAGGACGGCAGCATCAAGGACACCTTCTCGGCGGGGATCCAGCTCGTCGAGCAGGGCAAGAAGCCGGACGAGGCGTGGAAGACCACGGACGAGCGCATCCAGAAGCTGGCACGTTGACGCCCGCTCGCCTGTCCTTACGCTCATCTGTCCTTACGCCAGCCCGCCCCTAGGTCTGCCTGTCCTTGGGCCCGCACCCGGCGGGCCCGTCCGCACCACGGCCCCGGCCGCGGTGACGTCCCGGCCGCGGTGACCGCCCCGGCCCGGGACGGCGACCGCGGACCCCGTCCGACCTCGTGGCCCGGCCCGGCGGCCGGTGTGTGCCCGCCACCACCGCCGCCTGACCGGGCCCGCCCCACCGATCACTCCACGGAAGGAAGCCCGCGTGGCCACCTCCACCCCGGCAGCCCCCACGGGCGGGCAGCCGCACCCCGCGTCAGCCGGTCCCCCCACGAAGGGCGGCGCAGGCGGGGAGGCGCCTCGGCAGACGCGGCGCAACCTCCTGCACCGCCTGGACCTCGGGGCGGTGCCGTACGGCTTCATCGCCCCGTTCTTCCTGATCTTCGGCGCCTTCGGGCTCTACCCGCTGCTCTACACCTTCTGGATCTCCCTGCACCGCGTCGAACTCTCCTCAATGGACACCATGGAGTGGCGGGGGCTCGCCAACTTCACGGAGCTGCTGGAGGACGACCGGTTCTGGAACGCGCTGACCAACACCTTCACCATCGGGGTCATCTCCACCGTCCCGCAGCTGCTGATGGCCCTCGGACTCGCGCATCTGCTCAACTACCACCTCCGCGGCTCGGCGTTCTTCCGGGTCGCCGTCCTGACCCCGTACGCGACGTCCATCGGCGCCGCCGCGCTCGTCTTCACCATGCTCTTCGAGCGCGACTTCGGGATGATCAACTGGGGGCTCGGGCTGCTCGGCATCGACAACGTCGACTGGGAGGCCCAGAAATGGCCCGCGCAGCTCGCCATCTCCACCATCGTGATCTGGCGCTGGACCGGCTACAACGCCCTGCTCTACCTCGCCTCCATGCAGGCCATCCCGAAGGACCTGTACGAGGCCGCCGCGATCGACGGTGCCTCGCGCTGGCAGCAGTTCCGTACGGTCACCATCCCGGGCATCAGCGCGACGATCATCTTCACCATCGTGCTCTCCACGATCGGCGCGACCCAGCTCTTCGGTGAACCGCTGATCTTCGGGCAGGGGCCCAACGGAATCAGCGGCGGCGCCGACAACCAGTACCAGACGCTGGGCCTGCTGCTCTACGAAGAGGGCTGGAAGAACTACCAGATGGGGCGGGCGTCGGCCATCGCCTGGGCGATGTTCCTCATCCTCATCCTCGTCTTCGTCCTCCAGCGCGTCATCGCCCGCGTCACGTCCCGCAAGTCCTGACCAGGGAGCCAGCACCCCCATGACCACCGACATCGCACAGGTCCGGGCGGGCGTACGCGACCGGACCGCCTCTCCGGAGGCCCCCGCCCAGCGCCGGTTCGGCCGGATCCTGCGGCCGGGCGCCGGGCGCCAGCACCACGCGGGACCCCTCGCGTACATCCTGCTCGGATTCGCCGCGCTGGTCTCCCTCTTCCCGCTGTACTGGACGATGGTGGCCGCGTCGACGGACAACACCCGGGTCTCCCAGACCCCGCCGCCGTTCCTGCCGGGACCCAACCTCTTCAAGAACCTCGGGACGGCGTGGACGGACGCCGCGATGGGCAGGGCGATGGTCAACAGTCTGATCGTCGCCGGGGTGATCGCCCTCTCGACCGTCTTCTTCGCCACCCTGGCCGGCTTCGCCTTCGCCAAGCTCCGCTTCAAGGGCCGCAATATCCTGCTGATGCTGGTCATCGGCACGATGATGGTGCCGCCGCAGCTCGGCGTCGTACCGCTGTTCATGATGATGGCCGACCTCGGCTGGGGGCAGCAGCTCCCGTCCGTCATCTTCCCGACCCTGGTCAGCGCCGTCGGGGTGTTCTTCATGCG
Source organism: Streptomyces sp. NPDC088124 (assembly GCF_040685895.1). Lineage (NCBI taxonomy): Bacteria > Bacillati > Actinomycetota > Actinomycetes > Kitasatosporales > Streptomycetaceae > Streptomyces > Streptomyces sp. NPDC088124. The sequence goes on from NZ_JBFBJB010000082.1 coordinate 26,856, forward strand.
CCAGTACCTGAAGGAAGCCCTGCCCGACGAACTCATCGAGGCGGGGCGTCTGGACGGCGCGCACTCGCTGCGGATCTTCTGGTCCATCGTCCTGCCGATCGCCCGCCCCCCGATGGCCGTTCTGTTCATGATCACTTTCGTGCACGCCTGGAACGACTTCTTCTGGCCCTTCATCGCGCTCGACATGACCAACCCGACCGTGCCGGTCGCCCTCACCCAGCTCAGCGCGGGCTATGTTCGCGACCAGTCGGTGATCATGGCGGGCGCGCTGCTCGGCACCCTCCCGCTGCTGGCGATGTTCGTCGTCTTCGGCCGGCAGATCGTCAGCGGCATCATGCAGGGCGCCGTCAAGGGCTGACGCGCCGCAAGAGCCGACGCGCCGTCAAGAGCCGACGCACCCTCACCTCTCCCCTTCAGCCATCCGACGCACCACACCGTTCGATCTCTGCGGAAGGACCCTTGTGGCCACCTCAGCACCTCTCACCGGGCGAGCCCTGGACCCTGCGGCACCCCTGAGCTTCCCGCCCGGCTTCCTCTGGGGAACCGCGACCGCCGCCTACCAGATCGAAGGCGCCGTCCACGAGGACGGCCGTACCCCCTCCATCTGGGACGTCTACTCCCGCACGCCGGGCAGGGTACGCAACGGCGACACCGGGGACATCGCCACCGACCACTACCACCGCTGGCCCGAGGACATCGAGATCATGTCCGCCCTCGGGGTCGGCGCGTACCGCTTCTCCGTCTCCTGGCCGCGGGTCCGGCCCACCGGCAGCGGCCCCGTCTCGCAGAAGGGGCTCGACTTCTACCAGCGGCTCACCGACGCGCTGCTCGCCAAGGGCATCGAGCCCGTCGTCACGCTCTACCACTGGGACCTGCCCCAGCACCTGGAGGACGCGGGCGGCTGGCCCGAGCGGGACACCGCGTACCGCTTCGCCGAGTACGCGGGCCTCGTCGCCGACGCGCTCGGCGACCGGGTGAAGACCTGGACCACCCTCAACGAGCCGTGGTGCAGCGCGTTCCTCGGCTACGGCTCCGGGGTCCACGCCCCGGGCCGTACCGACCCGGCCGCCGCGCTGCGCGCCGCGCACCACCTCAACCTCGGCCACGGCCTCGCCGTGGAGGCGCTGCGCGAGCGGCTGCCGGCCGGCGCCCAGGTCTCCGTCACCCTCAATCTCCACCACGTACGGCCGCTCACCGGGAGCGCGGCCGACCGCGACGCCGCCCGCCGGATCGACGGCACCGCCAACCGGATCTTCACCGGCCCGATGCTGCACGGCGCCTACCCCGCCGATGTCATCGAGGACACCTCGTCCGTCACCGACTGGTCCTTCGTCCGGGACGGGGACACGGCGCTGATCCACCGGCCGCTCGACTTCCTGGGCGTCAACTACTACTCGCCCACCCTCGTCTCCCACCACGACGGACCGCCCGTCCACGGCGCCGACGGGCACGGCGCGAGCGAGCACAGCCCCTGGCCGGGCGCCGACCACGTCGCCTTCCACCAGACCCCGGGCGACCGGACCGCCATGGGCTGGACCATCGACCCGAGCGGGCTGTACGAACTCCTCCTGCGGGTACGGGACGACCACCCGGGACTGCCCGTGATGATCACCGAGAACGGCTCGGCCTTCGACGACTACGCGGGCCCCGAGGGCGAGGTCCGCGACCCGGAGCGGATCGCCTACCTCCACGGCCACCTCACCGCCGTCCACCGGGCGATCGAGGCGGGCGCGGACGTCCGCGGCTACTTCCTCTGGTCGCTGCTCGACAACTTCGAGTGGGGGTACGGGTACAGCAAGCGCTTCGGCGCGGTGTACGTGGACTACGCGACCCAGCGGCGCATCCCCAAGTCCAGCGCGCACTGGTACGCGAAGCTCACCCGCGACGGGACGCTGCCGCCCCGCGACTGAACGCGGGCGCACGGGCGCCCGGACGGGGGTCCGGGCGCCCGCCCCGCCGACCGGTGCGGGGGCGGACGGCTTCAGGCGGTGGCCAGCCGGCTGCCACCGGGGCGTGACGGCGGCGTCAACTGCCGGCCATCCCCTCCTGCGAGCCTCCACGGATGCTCGCCCTGAACGCCGATGTGAACCCGGACCGGTGCCGGATCGTGGGGCTCGTGGGATCCGTCGCGCTGACCGCCGGCGGACTGACCGCGGGCGCCCTGCCGGTCCGTGACACCCCGTTGCCCACCTCCGGCCGGGGCGCGCTGGGCCTGCTCTGCGCCTACTTCGGGCTCGTCCTGCTCATCGCGGCCTGGTGGTGGCTGGGCCGCGCGGTGCGCTCCCCGTGCCCGCCCGCGCCCCGGGAACTGCTGACCACCCTCACGGTCTGGGCGGCGCCCCTGCTCCTCGGGCCGCCGCTGTTCAGCCGCGACGTGTACAGCTATCTCGCGCAGGGGGCCATGGTCGACGCCCGGCTCGACGTCTACACCCACGGGCCCGCGCTGCTGGGCGGACCGCTCGCCGCCGAGGTCGCGCCCGTCTGGCAGCACACCCCGGCGCCGTACGGCCCGGTCTTCCTGGCCGTCGCCGCCCGGGCCGCCGATCTCGTCCCGGCCGGACTCGCCCCCATCGGCGTCCCCGCCGACGTCCTCGGCATGCGGCTCGTCGCGCTGCTCGGCGTCGTGCTGATGGCTCTCTTCCTGCCGCTGCTCGCCGACCGCTGCGGGGTTCCGCGCCCCGCCGCGCTCTGGCTCGGTGCGCTCAACCCGCTCGTCCTGCTGCACCTGGTCGCCGGAGCCCACAACGACGCCCTGATGCTCGGGCTCCTCGCCGCGGGGCTGGTCGCCGCACTCGGCGGTATGCCCCTGCGGGCCGCCGTTCTCGTCACCCTCGCCGCCCTCGTCAAGGCACCCGCCGCGCTCGGGCTGCTCGCGGTCGCCGCCCTGTGGTCCGGCCATCCGTCCGGCCGCGCCCGTGGCCTCCGGGCGGCGGCGCTGACCTGCGTCACCGCGCTGGCCACCACCGGGCTGGTGACGGCCGTGACCGGTACCGGATACGGCTGGCTCACCACCCTCTCCACCCCCGTGTCACCCGGCAACTGGTCCCTCACCAGCGGCCTCGGTCGGCTCAGCGGGGCACTGCTCGACACTGCGGGCACCGGCCTCGGAGACCTGGCCGTACCGGCGTGGCGCTGGTGCGGACTGGCGGCCACCGCCGTCGCCGTCGCGGTGCTGTGGCTGCGCCGCGCCGACCTCGGACCGGTGTACGCGCTGGCGCTGAGCCTGCTCGCGGTCTTCGCGCTCGGGCCGGCGTTCCGCCCCTGGTACGCGCTGTGGGGGCTCTTCCTGATCGCCGCCGCCGCGCCCGACGGCTGGGTCCGGCGCTGGGCCGCGGCCGGCAGCGGATTCCTCGCCCTGGCCCTGCTGCCCAGCGGCTCCCCGCCGGACGGGATGCAGCTGACGCTCGCGGTGGGCGGCGGGGCGCTCGCCCTGCTCGCCCTGTGGTGGATGTTCGAGATGTCGGACCCGGCGACGCTGCCGTCCCGTACCCGGACCGCGTCATGAGCGGGGGACTCCCGCGCCGCGCCGTCGCGACCCCCGCCCGCCGGGTGGCCACCGCGGGCTGCCTGATGGTGGGCACCGCCGTCTTCCTCGCGACCGTACCGCTGCACCGGGACTTCTTCGACGTCGCCGTCTACTACGGCACCGTCGACGACTGGGTCCACGGCGGCCGGATCTACGACTACCTCAAACCCGGCACCCGGTACGGCTTCACCTACCCGCCGTTCGCCGCGGTCTCGATGGCGCCGATGGCCCTGGTCCCGTGGCCGGTGGCGGTCGCGATCAGCATCGTGCTGAGCGCCGTGGCCTCGGCGCTGCTGCTCCACTGGCTGGCCGCCCCGGTCGTCCGGCGCGCGCTCGCGGGGACGGGCGGCCACGAGTGGTTCGTGCTCACCGTCGTCGGCTGCCTCTTCGCGCTGCTCGAACCCGTCCGTGACACCTTCAGCTTCGGCCAGGTCAATCTCGCGCTGGTGGCGCTCGTCTTCGTCGACGCGCGGCTGCTCGCCACCGGGCGCGGCCGGTACGCGGGCGTCTGCGTCGGCCTGGCCACCGCCGTCAAGCTCACGCCCGGACTCTTCATCGGCTATCTGCTGATCACCGGCCGCCGGCGCCAGGCCGCGACCGCGACCGCCACGGCGGGCGGCGCCACCCTGCTCGCCGCCCTCGTCGACCCCGCCGCGTCCCGGGCCTTCTGGACCGACGCCCTGTGGCGGACCGACCGCGTCGGCGAGCTCGGCTATGTCTCCAACCAGTCGCTCCAAGGCGTCCTGGCCCGCCTCCAGCCCGACCACCCGAGCCGCGCGTTCTGGGCGCTGTGCGTCCTCGCGGTGCTCGCCGTCTGGGCGTACCGCGCCCGCGCGGCCGTGCGGGACGGTGACGACCAGGCCGGATTCGCCCTGACCGGCCTCGCCGCCTGCCTGGTCTCCCCGGTGACCTGGGTGCACCATCTTGTCTGGCTGATCCCCGCGCTGATCGTCCTGGCGGACGCGGCGGTCTCCGGTACGGAGGGCGGGCGCCGCGCCCTGCGGGCCGTGTGCGCCGGCGTCCATGTGGTGCTGTGCAGCAGTGTCGTCTGGCTGTGGCGGTGGGACTCGACCGGCCCCGACGCCTTCCTCGGCGCCAACACCTATGTCTGGATCACGCTCGGGCTGCTGCTGTTCCTGCCGCCGCGCCGCGTCGGGCACCCCCGTGACGCCGACGGCGCGTCGGCGCCGTCGGCCTCTCCGGCGCGGTCATGAACGCGGTGGGCGCCACTCGATCAGCAGTAGGGTGGCGTCGTCGCGGAGCTGATTGCCCTGGCGGTCCAGGATCGAGTGGATGATCCGGCGCAGCGCCTCCGGCGCGAGCTCCCCGGCGTCCGCGCCCCGGATGATGGAGTCGGTGAACCGCCCGAGCCCGAACCGGTCGCCACCGTCGATCCGGGCCTCCGTCACCCCGTCCGTGTACAGCAGCACCCGGTCGCCCGGTTCGAGCACGGTCTCGTACGACACGCGCGGGGCGGTGGCGAACTGGGAGGGGAGCCCCATCGGCGGCTGGGCGGGCCGCTCCAGCGCCCCCTCCAGGACCCGGCGGCCACGGATGAGCAGCGGAGGCGGATGGCCGCAGTTGCACCAGCGGAAGACGCCTTCCGCCAGGTCGAGTTGGGTGACGATTCCGGTGCAGTACTGCTCGGGCAGCCACCGCCCGAGCGCCTGGTCGATGGTGTCGACGAGCTGCGGCAGCTCGGCCCCCGCGCGGCGGGAGTTGCGGCACCCCGCCATCGCCACGGTGGTGGTCAGCCCCGAGGCCAGGTTGTGGCCCATGGCGTCGAAGATCACGGCATGCAGGGTGGACGGGGTCAGCGCGTGGTCGAAGGCGTCACCGCCGATGTGGTACGCGGGCTCCAGCACCGCCGTGGAGACCGCGCGGTCGCATCCGATGGTGCGCGGCGGCAGCAGGGCGCGCAGCATCTCCGCGGGCAGGTCCATGACTTCGGTCCTGGCGTGGCGCGCGTAACTGTCGCTGTACGCGCGTTTCGAAGTGATCGCCATGGCGAGTACGGAGGCGAGCATGCGGCAGCGGCGCAGCCGGGCGGTGTCGAGCGCGTCCGTACGGATACCGAGGAGGCCGAGCCGCTCCGCCCCGTCGACCAGCGGCAGCCAGGCCGTGAGCCCGCCCTCCGGGCGCTCCTCGATCCGCAGAGCGAGCCAGCGGTAGGCGGAGCCCGCGACGGAGGTGTCCACCTCGATGGCGGGCGGACCGTCGGTGAGCGGCACCAGGTGGCGCTGCTGGATGTCGACGAGGTAGATGACGATCCGTTCCAGGCCGATCGCGGTGGCGCACCGGTTCACCAGGGCGGGCAGCTCCATGGGGGCGGCGGTGTGTGCCTCCGCGAGGAGTTCTTCGAGCAGTCGCTCGCCGGGGCCGGGTCCGGCGAGCGGCGTGGGACCGGGCATCGCCGCAGGACCGGCCGCCGGGGTTTCGCCCGCCATCAGCGACCACCTCCTCTCCCGAGTCTCACACCCCGGCCGCGGTTCCGCCCGGCCTGACCGGGGCACACGGTGCGGGCGGGGTCCCGCATCCGCCCCGGAGCGAGAACGCGCCGTATTTCCCTGGACTTCCGGGTATATGTGCGATGGGTGCGTTTGTGGCGGGTATACGCACGATGCGAAGGGGCAGGTGGGGCACATGTCCGATCACTTCCAGACCTCCGGGGCGATGTCGCGGCGACCCCGGCGCGCGAGCGCGGCACCTCCCGGGCGACAGCGCGGGGCATGGCGCGCGGCCACCCTGGCGGCGAGCGCCGCGCTGCTCGCCCTCGCCACGGCCGCCTGCGGCAGCGGCGGGGGCGGGGGCGCGTCCGGCGGTCCCGAGGCGTCCGCCCCGGCGGCCACCTCTGCGGGCACGACCGCGGGGAGCGGGACGGCGGGGGACACCACGGGGGGAAGCGGCACATCGAGCGCGCCGCCCGCGTCCTCCGCACCGGCCACCTCGGCCCCGCCGGTGTCGTCCGTGTCCGGGACGCCGCCGGGGGAGCCCGGCGACGGGGGACAGACGGTCACCACGGCGTCGCGCTGCACGGCGGAGCGCCTCGGCCTGAGCCTGAGCGCCCCGAACCCCGGCGCGGGCCAGATCTACTACGACCTGCGGCTCATCAACAAGGGGCCGGGCTCCTGCGCGCTGCAGGGTTTCCCGGGTGTGTCGCTCCTCGCGGGCGACGGCGCCCCCATCGGCCGGCCGGCCACCCGCGAGGGCGGCACGCTCCCCGCCGTGACCCTGGCACCCGGTGCCGCCGCGCACATCACGCTGCACACCCTGAACAAGGGCATCAAGGGCTCGTCCTGCTGGCCCCAGCCCAGTCTGCTCCAGGTCTATCCGCCGGACTCGAAGGACGCCATGACCCTGGCCACCTCCCAGCCCGTGGTCTGCGGAGACACCTTCACGGTGAGCGCGGTCGCCGCGAGCTAGGACTTCACGTCACGGGCAGCCGACGTCCGGATCGGTGGGACGCCTCCGCGGTGGCCGGGGGATCAGGGTGGCCCGAGCAACCGCGTGACGGCCGCGCGGGCGTGGCGGGCGGGGGCCGGGTCGCCGCTGATCGCGGCGGCCACGACGGCCCCTTCGGCGAGCAGGAAGACCGGCTCGGTCACCGGCGCCCGGGTGGCGGTGACCCACGTCGCGATCTGGTGGTGGAACGCCTGTTTGTGCGCCCTGACCTCGGCCAGCACCGCCTCGGACGACGCGCCGAGCTCGCCGAAGGCGTTGATCCAGGCGCAGCCCCGGAAACCGGGCTGCGCGAACCACTCGGCGAGCCAGTCGAAGACCGCGAGCACGCGCTCACGAGGATCCGCGACCTGTTCCACGTGGGCGGCGAGGTCGCCCCGCCACCGGCGGTCGCGGCGTCGGAGCATCGCCACGACGAGGTCCTCCTTCGTCGCGAAGAACCGGTAGATCCGCTTCAGCGGCAGACCGGAGGCGGCGCGGAGCTCGTCCATTCCGACCGCCCGGATGCCTCGCTCGTAGAAGAGCCTCTCCGCCGCGTCGAGCAGTGTCTCGCGGTCGAGGCGGTTCTGCTCCTCGGTGATCGGGGCCGGCATCCGGGGCTCCTTGACGTCGAGAACGACCGTTCCCTACCTTGTTCCCTGTCGGTAGAGAATATACGTTCTCAACGCGAGGAGGCCGTAGTGCCGGAAGAGCGCCCGCCCTGCCCACCGTTCACCCGGGAGACCGCCCTGCGGAAGGTCCAGGCCGCGGAGGACGCGTGGAACACCCGGGATCCGCACCGGGTGGCACTGGCCTACACGCCTGACTCGCTCTGGCGGAACCGGGACACGTTCGTCAGCGGCCGCGAGGAGATCGTCGCGTTCCTGACGCGGAAGTGGGAGCGCGAGCAGGACTACGCGCTGCGCAAGAGCCTCTGGGCGTTCGACGGGAACCGGATCGCCGTCCGCTTCCAGTACGAGTGGCACGACGGCGAAGGCCGGTGGTGGCGCAGTTACGGCAACGAACTGTGGGAGTTCGACGAGCACGGCCTCATGCGGCGCCGCGAGGCGAGCATCAACGACGTCGCCATCACCGAGGCCGACCGGCGTATCCACGGTCCTCGCCCCGCGGCGGAACACGGGACCGACCTCCCGCTCCAGTAGGGGCTCGTCACCCCGGCACGCCGTCTCAGCCCCTGGCGATGGTCCTGCCCGGCATCGGCTCCGCGAGCGCGGTCCGCCACGCGGGCGCGCCGAACGCGTCCGCGAAGTACTGCGTCTCGTGCACCACGTGCCCCTGGGCGAATTCCATGACGCTCACCGAGTACGTCGGCACCCCGTCGTAGGTGATGACACATTCGCTCACCCACAGGTCCCCGCCACCGGTGATCCGGTGGACCGTGAAGTGCCGGTCGGCGGGGTGCCCGCCACGCTGCGCGGTAATCGCCGCGCGGCCCCGGAACCGTTCACCCGACTGGGGGTAGTCGAGGATCGCGTCCGCGGCGTAGACGGCGTGCTCGGCCTCGGTGTCCCCACGTTCCGATGCCCGCCAGTGTTCCTCGATGGCGGCCCTGGTCCGGATGTCAGGATCCATCACGTCGTCCCTTCTGCGGGTCCCCGCCGCGGGCGGCCGACGCGATCCAGCGTAGACCGCCGCCCCGCGGACGCGACCGCTCACCGATCCGCACGATGGAGTCCTGGGGGCTTCCAGCTAGTGACCTGAGTCGGAGATTCGCCGTTGGTTCGGTGTGAGTCGTCCGGGTCCGAAGATTGCGCCGTTGTGGGTGACCGCTGCCCAGCGGGCCGTGCCGGAGGGGTGGGTACGTCGTCGTTCGACGGCCCAGGATCCGGCCCAGCGTTCAAGGATCGTGCTGGAGTGTGCCGCCGGGCACTCGATCATGGAGGTGTCACGCCGGCTGGGTGCCTCTCCGGACACAATCCGCACCTGGCGGCGGCGTTTTGCCGAACGGCGCCTGGAGCGCCTGTCCGACGAGCCGCGGCCCGGTGCTCCGCGGAGGATTACCGACGCGGACGTCGAACGGGCCATCGTCAGGACGCTGGGGGAGAAACCGAAGAACGCCACCCACTAGGCCGTGTTTTAGGAAGCGCGGGCGACCTCACCAAATGGCTGGCCGCCCGCGCTTCCTAAAACACGGCCTAG
>NZ_JBFBJB010000083.1:0-34078 GCF_040685895.1 Streptomyces sp. NPDC088124
TGTCCGTCCCGCACCCCCATACCCTGCGCCGTCTCCTCGTCCAGTTGGACAGTGACGCCCTCGACCAGGCAATCGGAGCCTTCCTGGCCGCCCGTACCACCCCAAGCGGTCCAAAGACCGTCGCCTTCGCTCACCTCGACTACCCCGACGCACGCCAGGCCCTACAAGTCGTGCGCTGGAGAAAGGACTTCACCAGCGGCAGGCTCACCATCGAGCGCGTCTACCTGATCACCGGCCTGCCGCCCGGCACAGCGACCGGCCCCCAGCTCGCGGCCTGGATCAGAGGGCACTGGAAGATTGAAAATCTCCTGCACCACGTCCGCGACCGCACTTTCCGCGAGGACGACTCCAAGATCCATGTCGGTCGCCTCCCACGCGTCATGGCCGGCCTGCGCAACCTTGCCATCGGCGTCCACCGTCAGGACGGTCGCACCAACATCGCCGCCGCCCTCCGCTACACCGTCCACGACTCTCGCAGATCCCTGACCGCCCTCGGCCTCACCGGATGAATCCGGACAGATCTCGATCATGCAAGGGCCCCTTCGGACGGCCCTCAACTTCCTTGAGCGGGCCGGACATCTCCTCCGGCGGCGCGAGTTCATGGTGGGAGCGAGTGGCGGGCGATGGGTCACCCGTACGTGGTTCTCCCGCACCGCCCGAAGTGATGACGCCTGGGGTGCGCCTGCCGATGCGGGCGAGTCGGATACGGGTGAGCCGGATACGGGGGCGGCGAGTACGGGGGCGGCGAGCGTCCCGGCTCCCGCGCCGATTTCGGCCCCGGCCCCCGCGCCCGGTGCGCGGGCGGTGCGGTCTCGGGGATATCTCCTGCTCGCCTCGGTCGGGCGGCGATGTCCCGCGCTGTCGCTGTCCGCCGCCGACTGCGCGGCGCTCGAACCGCTGGCCACCGAGTGGTTCGTACGCGGGTCCGTTGAGGAGGACGTACTGCGCGCCCTCACCGACGGACTGCGATGCCCGTACATCACCCCGCCGGGCTTGTACGCTCCCGGCTCACCGCCAAGCTGCCACCCGAACCGGCCGATACGCCGGTCGCCCCGGGCCGGGTGACGGCGGCCATGGTCGAGTGCCGCACCTGCCGGGCACCGGGACGGCCGGAGGTGATGGCCGACGGGGAGTGCGGCGCCTGCCGGGGCGCGCCCGCGCCCGTACGCCATCCCGCCGCACTGCCGCCGGACCGGGTCCGGGCCTTGGCCGCCGAGGCACGGAGCGCCGCCGCCCACGGGTAGGTGCGAGGCGGATTCCTGGGAGCCCCGCGACGACATCCACGAAGCCTTCCTCACCCTCGGATGCGTACTCATCCGCTAAAGACGTCAGCGCTCACTCCGAGGAGGACTGGAGGTCGGCGGTGCATCCGGCTTCCTGAGCGGCCATGACCTGATCGCCATGCTCAAAGGCCCATGCTCCGACAGCGTCGATGGGCGCCAGCAAAGTCCGTCCCAGGGCAGTGAGTTGGTACTCAACGCGCGGCGGCGCTCCGGGGTGTGCCTGCCGGTCCACGAGTCCGTTGGACTGCAGGCGCCGCAGCGTCTCGGTGAGGACCTTGGAGCTGATCGCTCCGATCAGCCGGCGCAGTTCGACCGGACGCCTGGGACCGTCGCGCAGTGCCCAGAGCACCACGGCGTTCCAGGTGTTGGAGAGGAGGTCGAAGGCGAGGCGGGCACGGCAGTCGGCGAGGAAAGCGTCGGTCGTCACGTACCAAATGGTGCCCGACAGGCCCTCTAGCGTCGTTGCGAACGGTCCGAGCAGGTTCTGGGAGGAAATGCGTGATGAGAATCGGCGTACTGGGAACGGGCAACATGGCGGACGCGCTCGCCACCCACTGGGTCCGGGCCGGGCACGACGTGGCCATCGGAGGACGGGACATACGCAAGGCGGAGCGGCTCGCGACGCGCCTCGGGGGCAACGCGAAGCCTGCCAGTCTGCGTGCGGCGGCCGAGTTCGGTCAGGTGGTGCTGGCCGCGCTGCCCTTCGGCGCAGGGGCGAGCGTGGCGCGGGAACTGCGGGCGGCCCTGGACGGCAGGGCGCTGATCGACTGTTCCAATCCGGTTGGTCCGGGCTTCCGGCTGCTGACACAGAGCGGCCTCTCAGCCGCACAGCAACTGGCTGCGACGGCACCGGGAGCTCATGTGATCAAGGCGTTCAATCTCTGCCACGAGGACGTGTGGCGCATGTCGCCGCCCATCTTCGATGGCCGCCTGCTGGCCGTTCCGATCTGCGGAGACGACGGGACGGCCCTCGCACTTGCACACCAGTTGGTGCGGGATGCCGGCTGCGAACCCGTGGCCGGCGGTGGTCTCGAACGAGCGGGACTCCTGGAGGCGACCGCCGCGCTCTTCATAGGGCTTTGGGTCGGCGAGGGAGTCGATGCTCAAGCAATCGCGCCCCCGCTGGCGTATGCCGCCGGACCGAGACACGTGGATCAAGAAGGAGCCGAGAGGGCTTTCCGTCAGGAGTTCTAAGAACGCCAGTCTCCGGCAACGCACAGCGTCCGGGTAATGACCGAGCATCCCCCGAGGCGAGTCGGGGGACGCTCGCACGTTGTGATGTTGGACTGTCAGCTGAGGGACTTCGCGATCGCCTCGAAGATGTCCGAGTCGGTTTCCTTCTGCCAGTCCGGCAGGTCGGGCCAGTCAGCGACGTAGCCAGGCTTCGGGTCTTCGAAGTGCTTGAACATCTGAGCTGTCCAGCATGTGGCGACGAAACGGCCCTTCTGCTCGCGCGTCAGTCTCGACGCGTGGCCGTCACTCGTTTCGAGGAACTGTCGCACCTGCTCGTACACGGCAGTCGCAGCCTGGCGTTCCCACTCCGGTGTGTCCTCCCAGGGGGTCACGTAGCCGGGCTTCGGCTCGCCGGGGAAATGCTCGCGTACGCCGGCGATCCACGTTTCCCGGAACAGTCGCGCGCCCTCGGTCCCTGACATGCCTACCCCTCTCCTCGCGTGGTGCTCAGTGCGTCGATCTCGGCCCCCAACTCGGTCACCCGGCCATCGCCGCGGGCCAGAGGAGACTTTCCGTCGCTCCGCAACGCCCACGCCGGCCTCCCTTCACGCCTCAGGCCGTCCTACCCAGGTGGTGCACCCCGGGCGTCACCTATGCGTCAAGACTGCCGCATGGATGCCGTGGAGGTCTCCAACGCCATGCGGTTTCCTGGTTGTTGTCGATGACGAGAACCGGTCGTGGCAAGCGGGGGATGCGGAGTCGGTGGCCGGATCGGGTCGGCAAGCGCAGAGCACCATGTGGCCGATGGAAGGAGAGAGCGGATGCGTGGCTTACAGGTAGTCACTGCTGTCACTGCTGCTGACGGTGGGCACGGCGGAGATGGAGGAGACGGGGGCGACGGGCACCCGGGCACCCCTTGGACGCCACCGCAGGATCCCCCGTCCCCTGACGGTGACACTCCGCCCGGCGACGGGGCACACCGCAAGTGACGTTCAACTCTGTGCAGGCGGACCGCCCCGGCCGGCAGGAGCTGGGGCGGTTCCTCTTGGAGACGCACTCGATGACGTCGGACTGGGTTCCGACGTTCGCGGCCGTGGATCGTGCCGCCTTCCTGCCGGATCTGATGTGGCCGTTCGACATGAAAGCCGGTACGAGCGTCACGGTGGACCAGGGCGCCGACCCGGACGCGTGGTACTCGGCGGCCGACAGCAACGTCCCCATCGTTACGCAGTGGGACGACGGCGCCCATACGGGCAGGGCGCCCGGACGGGTGTCCACCAGCTCTTCGTCCATGCCTTCGGTCGTGTACGCGATGCTTCAGGCCCTGGCCGTGGAGGAGGACATGCGGGTACTGGACGTCGGCACGGGTACGGGCGAGACGGCCGGAGCACTGTTCCACCATTGCCGACACGGGCGCGTCACCACCGTTGAGGTCGACCGCTCCGTTTCACGGCAGGCTCGCGAACGGCTCAGCGCCGCCGGACTGTACCCGGAGGTCGTCACGGGCGACGGGATCGACGGCTGCACCGATGCCGCGCCGTACGACCGCATCCTGGCCACTGTCGGCCTTCGGGACATTCCCGGGGCGTGGATCGAGCAGACCCGTCCCGGCGGCCTCATCGTCGCGCCGTGGGGTACGTACTACTCCAACGCGGATGCCGTGGCGCGCCTGGTCGTGAGGGGCGGAGTGGCGTCCGGGCACTTCGCGCGTCCCGTGGAGTTCATGAAGATGCGCGCCCAGCGGCTGACTCCCATTGAGCACGGTGCGTATGTCCCGGCGGATGGGATGGGCAGCGCCGACACGTCCACTACGGCTGTTACGGAAGCGGAGTTCGTCACCGGTCGGTACACCGCTGTGCCGTTCGCTCTCGGGCTTCGCGTACGGGACTGCGCCCAGGCCGTTGCCGACCGGCGTGACGGCGCGCGACCGGTGTGGTTCTACGGGCTGCATGACCGTTCCTGGGCGTGCGTGATGTTCCGCGAGGGCGAGAAGGAGGCGCGCGTCTGGCAGTCAGGGCCGCGGCGGCTCTGGGACGAAGTGGAGACGGCCTTCCGGTGGTGGGTCAACCGTGGTGCGCCGGACCACACCCGGTTCGGTCTCACCGTCACCCCGGAGGGGCAGAGGGCGTGGCTGGACGATCCGGCGGAGTCCTGGGCCGTGTGACCTGCGCACCCCGAGTGGGCCTCGTCGTGGGCCTCGTCGCCTCGGGGCACGCTGATGACGGCATCGGAACCGGCGACGAGCGCCGCCCGTGCGGCGGAGCGGGTGGCCCCGGCCGAGAGGGCCGGGGCCACCCGCTCCCGTACATACAGAGGCCAGTGCGTCAGAGGTTGCCGCGCCGTTCCTGCTCGCGCTCGATCGCCTCGAAGAGCGCCTTGAAGTTGCCCTTCCCGAAGCCCATCGAACCGTGCCGCTCGATCATCTCGAAGAAGACGGTCGGCCGGTCCTGCACCGGCTTGGTGAAGATCTGGAGCAGATAGCCGTCCTCGTCGCGGTCGACCAGGATCTTCAGCTCGCGCAGGGTGTCGACGGGCACCCGGGTCTCCCCCGCCCACTCGCCGAGGGTGTCGTAGTACGAGTCAGGGGTGTCCAGGAACTGCACACCCGCGGCCCGCATCGCCCGCACGGAGGCGACGATGTCGTTCGTGGCGAGCGCGATGTGCTGGACGCCGGCCCCGCCGTAGAACTCCAGGTACTCGTCGATCTGCGACTTCTTCTTGGCGACCGCGGGCTCGTTGATCGGGAACTTCACCTTGAGGGTGCCGTCCGCGACGACCTTCGACATGAGCGCGGAGTACTCGGTGGCGATGTCGTCGCCGACGAACTCCTTCATGTTGGTGAAGCCCATGACCTTGTTGTAGAAGCCGACCCACTCGTTCATCCGGCCGAGTTCGACATTGCCCACGCAGTGGTCGATCGCTTGGAACGTGCGCCGGGTCGGGGGTGCGACGATCGGGTCCGCGGCCTCGAACCCGGGCAGGTAGGGGCCGTCGTAACCGGAGCGCTCGACCAGGGTGTGGCGGGTCTTGCCGTACGTGGCGATCGCGGCCAGGACGACGGTGCCGTGCGCGTCCTTCACCTCGTACGGCTCCTGGAGGCCGTGGGCGCCGTGCTCGGTGGCGTAGGCGTACGCGGCCCGCGCGTCCGGGACCTCGATCGCGAGGTCCACGACCCCGTCGCCGTGCTCGGCGACATGGACGGCGAGGAAGCGTCCCCGGTCGGTGGACGGCTTGATGACGGACGTGAAGACGAAGCGTGCGGCGCCGTTCGTCAGGACGTAACTCGCGGTCTCCCGGCTGCCGTTCTCCGGGCCCGCGTAGGCGACGAGCTTCATGCCGAAGGCCGTGGAGTAGTAGTGCGCGGCCTGCTTGGCGTTGCCGACGGCGAAGACGACCGCGTCCATTCCCCTGACCGGGAAGGGATCGGCCTCGCGCGCGGTGTCGGGGGCGGCACCCGTGGTGGTGCCCGGGGTGCCGAGGGTGCTGTGCGTCGAGGTGTCAGCCATGGCTCCAGCGTCAGGCCGGTTCGCAAGGTGCGCAACAGTTCTGGTTTTGGCTGGGCATTCTGTACAGCGAATAACGAGAATGGCGGGGCGATTCGTACAGGATGACCACACTGGAGGAGGGAGAGTGACTGTGGGTATCGACGGGCTGGACGGCAGGCTGATCGTGCTGCTGGCGCAGGAGCCCAGGATCGGGGTGCTGGAGGCGTCACGCCGGCTCGGCGTGGCGCGCGGGACCGTACAGGCGCGGCTCGACCGGCTGCAGTCGAACGGGGTCATCAGGGGGTTCGGCCCTGCGGTGGATCCGGCGGCGCTCGGATACCCGGTCACGGCCTTCGCCACGTTGGAGATCAAGCAGGGGCAGGGGACAGATGTACGGGCCCACCTGGCGGGCGTCCCCGAGGTGCTGGAGCTGCACACCACCACCGGCGAGGGGGACATGCTCTGCCGCCTGGTCGCCCGCTCGAACGCCGATCTCCAGCGGGTGATCGACCTGGTGGTCGGCTTCGAGGGGATCGTGCGGGCCGCCACCGCGATCGTCATGGAGAACCCGGTGCCGCTGCGGATCATCCCGCTGGTGGAACAGGCGGCGCGGGACGACTGAGCTAGGGGAAGCAGGATCCAAAGACTCCGTTGCAAAGAAAGCGTTGCAACGGAGTCTTTGCATGGCTACGGTGGCACCATGCCCGACTTCGAACCCACACCCGAGACGCCCGAAGAGGCGCAGCCGCCGCAGCACAACGTACGCACCCTGGACGCCCGGTCGCTCCGTGGCCTGGCCCATCCGCTGCGCATGCGCCTGCTGGCCGCGCTCCGCCATCACGGCCCCGCCACCGCCTCACAACTCGCCGCCCGGCTGGACGAGTCGAGCGGCGCCACGAGTTATCACCTGCGCCAGCTCGCCGAGTACGGCTTCGTCGAGGACGACCCGACGCGCGGCAAGGGCCGCGAGCGGTGGTGGAAGGCCGCGCAGGACGGGGTCCGCTTCACCGAAGCCCTGCACGCGAACACCGATCCCGAGGTACGGGGCGCGGTGGACTTGTTCCTGCACGAGGTGGCCACCATCCATACCCAGGAACTCACCACCTGGCTGGGCACGGCGGGCGACTGGCCGCTGGAGTGGTCGCAGGCGGCCGACATGAGCGACTTCACCCTGCGGCTGACGCCGCAGCAGCTCACCGAGATGAATGAGGAGATCCACGCGGTCGCCGAGCGCTACCGCCGGATGGGGCCCGCCGCCGAGGACGCCCCGCAGGTCCGCGTCCATCTGCACTCCTTCCCGCGCCGCGGGTCGGGAAGCTGACGCGGGCCGGAACGGACCGGCCGACCGAAGCAGATCTCAGGGGGGAACCACCATGCACGCCGATGTCCATCTCACACTGCACCACCTGCGCGCCGCCGAACTGCGCCGGGAGGCGGCCGGGCCCCACCGGCCCCGCAGACAGCTCCGTATTCGCACGAACCTCCGTACCCGACTGGGCTGGTCGCTGGTCGAGTTGGGGCTGCGCCTCGTCAACCGCCCGGTGGCGCGCACGAGAACGCACCTCGCGTGAGCGGGCCCGAGCGCTCCAGCCGGAGCCCCCGCGACCGGTGGCCCTTCGTCGCCACCCTCGCCGCCAACACCATCTCCATAGCGGGGAGTTCGCTGACCCTGATCGGGGTGCCCTGGTTCGTTCTCCAGACCACCGGCAGCGCGTCCGACGCCGGGATCGTGGCCTTCTGCGCGACGCTGCCGGTCGTCGTCTCCGCCATCGTCGGCGGCCCGGTCATCGACCGGCTCGGGCGGCGGCGGGTCTCCGTCGTCTCCGATCTGGTCTGCGGTCTCGCCATGGCCGCGATCCCGCTGCTGCACCGGGCGGGGGCGCTGGAGTTCTGGATGCTCTGCGCGCTGATGGCGCTCAGCGGGCTCGTCCACACCCCGGGGCTCACCGCCCGGTACGTCCTGCTCCCCGACCTCGCCGAGCGCGCCGGCACCACCCTGCCGCGCGCCGCGAGCCTGTACGACGCGGCCTCGCGCGGCGCTCGGATGATCGGTGCCGCGCTGGCCGGCGTACTGATCGCGGTGGTGGGCGCCGAGACGGTGCTGCTGCTGGACGCCGTGACCTTCGCGGCGTCCGCGGCGCTGATCGCCGCCGGGCTGCGCGGAGTCCGCTCGGCGGAGCCACAGCGCCTCGCCCCGGTCTCGCTCGCCACGTACCGCACCGAACTCCGCGAGGGGTACGCCTTCCTGGCCCGTACCCGGCTGCTCATGGGCATCACGCTGATGGTGATGATCACCAACGGCCTGGACCAGGGCTGGAGTTCGGTCCTGCTGCCGGTCCACGCCCGCGACGAGCTGGGCGGCTCGGCCGATCTCGGGCTGCTCACCGCCGTGTTCGGCGGCTCCGCGCTGCTGGGTGCCCTGCTGTACGGGGCGTACGGGGAGCGCTTCCCGCGCCGTGCCGTCTTCGCGGGGGCCTTCCTGCTCTGCGGGGCGCCGCGGTTCGTGGTGGCGGCGCTGACGGACGGGACCGTACCGCTGGCCGTGACGATGGCCGCTGGCGGCTTTGCGGCGGGCGTGCTCAACCCGATCCTCACCACCGTGATCTACGAGCGGGTGCCGGACGCGCTGCGCAGCCGGGTGTCCAGTGTGACCACCGCGGGGGTCGAACTGACGATGCCGCTCGGCGGGCTGGCCGCGGGGCTGCTGGTCGAGCGCGCGGGGCTGGGCAGCGCGCTGCTGGTGGTCGGCGGGGTCTATCTGCTGGCGACGCTGAGCCCGCTGGTCTTCCCGGCCTGGCGGTCCATGGAGCGCACCGCGAAACCGGGCCAGGAGGTCAGGGACGTCAGCAGCTCGGGACCCGGTCCGTCCGCCCCTGCTCCAGCGCCGTGAGCGAGGTCACCGCGCCCTTCAGCGTGGTGACCGGCACCAGCAGCATCCCCTTCGGCAGCTCCGCCTGCGCGTCCGCGCACTCCGCCTTCGGTACGAGGAAGACGGTCGCCCCGTCGCGCCCCGCCGCCTGGGTCTTCAGGGCCACCCCGCCGACCGGGCCGACCTTGCCGTCGTCGGTGATCGTCCCCGTACCGGCGATGGTGCGGCCCCCGGTCAGGTCGCCGCCCGCGCCGTCGCCGTCGAGCTTGTCGACGATGCCGAGCGCGAAGAGCAGCCCGGCGCTGGGTCCGCCCACGTCGGCGAGGTGGAGGCCGACGTCGACCTTCGCCGGGTCCTCGCCGAGCAGGCCGAGGGCGGCCGTCGTCGCGGAGTTCTGCGACTCGATCATGTCCTGGGTGTTGTGCTTCCTGACCTGCCGGTCGGACTGGCCCGACGGATAGACCGCCTCGCGCGGCAGCACCGCCCGGTCCGTACGGAACCAGCCCTCGACCACATCGCCGAAGTCGACGTCCGTGGACGGCCCGGTCGCCTCGATCGTCGTCATCCGCAACTGCCCCTCGGTCTTCCGTACGGGCGCGCCGCTGATGGTGATGACCGGCCGGTCCTTGTTCGCGCCGAGGACGTCCGCGGTCATCCCGGGCTGCGCCACGGCGTACGGCAGCGGTGCGACGCCGACGACGACGAAGAGGGCGACGACCGGGAGGGCGCAGACGATGAGGACGCTGGGGCGCGAAAGGCGAGAGAACCGCGGGAGGCGAGAGAACACGGTGTTCAATCTATCTGCCGCGCACCCCCGCCCCCGCCCAGGCGTCCGCGCCGCCCCGGCCGACCGTCCGCGCCGTCCTCCGCAGGCCGTCCGCACCGGTCAGCTCAGGCCGTCCGCAGACTCTCCGCACCGATCAGCGCAGGGCGTCCGCCACCTCGCGGGCCGCGTCGACCACGCGCGGACCGACCCGTTCCGGTACGGCGTCCGCGAGCATCACCACGCCCACGCTCCCCTCTATCCCGGTCACCCCGATCAGCGCCGCCGCGGCCCCGCTCGCGCCCGCCTCCAGCTCCCCGCTGGTGAGCGTGCAGCTCGGCTCGGTGAGGGCGCCCTGGCGGGCGGCGAGAATCGCCTTGCCGGCCGCGCCCCGGTCCAGCGGATGACGGAATCCGGCCCGGTAGGCCACGTGGTAGTCGGTCCAGGTCGGCTCCACGACGGCGACCGCCAGCGCCTCCGCGCCGTCGACGAGCGTCAGGTGCGCCGTCGCGCCGATGTCCTCGGCGAGCGCGCGCAGCGCGGGCAGCGCGGCCTCCCGTACCAGCGGATGCACCTGACGGCCCAGGCGCAGCACCCCGAGGCCCACCCTGGCCCGGCCGCCGAGGTCACGGCGGACGAGCGTGTGCTGTTCGAGGGTGGCGAGCAACCGGTAGACGACAGTCCGGTTGACGCCGAGCCGGGTGGACAGCTCGGTGACGGTCAGCCCGTGGTCGGTGTCGGCGAGCAGCTTGAGGACACGCAGTCCCCGGTCGAGCGTCTGGGAGGTCTCCGCGGTCACGACGCCCTCTCCTTCGGTGTGAGTCGGAGCGAGTCCGGATGGGTTCTCCCCTGGCCGGGCGAAGCCGAGACCGCGGGGAGGTGTGACGACGGCGCTCTCCCTGCCCTGGAGCTGGTGCCGTACCGGGTCCCGTCCCGGCGTGGCGCGGAGAGGCCACCGGCGGGGCATGGCACCACCGGCTGCGCTACGCGGCGGAGTTGCCACGGAGCGTTCACATTGCGGGGACAGTAACCATCGGTACCGCTCAGCGGAAGCCCTCGTCCAGAATCCGGGCATGAGTGGTAAGTCAACGCGCATTGACACCAAATGTCCGACCACGTGGTGACGTCGTGTGCCCATATGTGATCACTGGAGTGATCACCGAGGATCCGGAAAGGGCCCGGAACGGCGACGTGGCCGCTGCCGGGGCTCCCGGACAGCGGCCACGCTGTACATCAACCGTTACAACGATCACGGCACCTGGCTCATACCTCTACGACGTCCACACCTCGGCCGACGTCCACACCTCGACGTCGGCCTCTCGCCCGGGCGCCGTCAGCGCATCCGGGTGGCCCACTCCCCCACCTTGGAGATGCGCTCCCTGAGCTGTCCCGCCGTGGCTTCCGCGCTCGGCGGGCCGCCGCACACCCGGCGCAGCTCCGTGTGGACGACCCCGTGCGGCTTGCCGCTCTGGTGGACGTACGCGCCGACCATGGTGTTGAGCTTCTTGCGCAGCTCCAGCAGTTCCTTGTGGGAGACGACGGGGCGCCGCTCCGCGGGCAGTTCCAGCAGGTCGGCCTCGGCGTCCGGCTTCTTGCGGCTGTGCGCGATCTGCCGGGCCTGCCGCTTCTGTAGCAGCAGCTGCACCTGGTCGGGTTCGAGGAGCCCCGGGATACCGAGGTAGTCCTGCTCCTCCTCGCTGCCGGGGTGCGCCTGCATGCCGAACTCGGCGCCGTCGTACAGCACCCGGTCGAAGACGGCGTCGGACTCCAGCGCCTCCCACGGCAGCATGTCCTGCTCGCCGGTGTCCTCATCCTGCTCGCGCTCCGCCTCCGCCATCTCCTTCTCGGACTCGGCGTAGGGGTCCTCCTCCCCCTCCTTCTTCGGCTTGTCGAGGACGTGGTCGCGCTCGACCTCCATCTCGTTGGCGATACCGAGGAGGGTGGGGATGGTCGGCAGGAAGACGGAAGCCGTCTCGCCGCGCCGCCGGGACCGTACGAAACGGCCCACGGCCTGCGCGAAGAAGAGCGGGGTCGAGATGGTCGTCGCGTACACGCCGACGGCGAGGCGCGGCACGTCGACGCCCTCCGACACCATGCGGACGGCGACCATCCACCGCTCGTCGCTCCCCGAGAAGTCATCGATCCGCTTCGACGCGCCGACGTCGTCGGAGAGGACGAGCGTCGCCTTCGTCCCGGTGATCTCGCGGATGAGCTTGGCGTACGCGCGCGCCGCCTCCTGGTCGCTCGCGATGACCAGCCCGCCGGCGTCCGGGATGCCCTTGCGCACCTCGGTGAGGCGCCGGTCGGCGGCGCGCAGGACGCTCGGCATCCACTCGCCGCGCGGGTCGAGCGCGGTGCGCCACGCCTGCGAGATCGCGTCCTTGGTCATCGGCTCGCCGAGGCGCGCGGCGACCTCGTCGCCGGCCTTGGTCCGCCAGCGCATGTTGCCGCTGTAGCTGAGGAAGATCACCGGCCGGACGACGCCGTCGCCGAGCGCGTTCCCGTATCCGTACGTGTAGTCGGCGGCGGAACGGCGGATGCCGTCGTTGCCCTCCTCGTACGCGACGAAGGGGATCGGGTTGGTGTCGGACCGGAACGGGGTGCCCGTCAGCGCGAGCCGCCGGGTCGCCGGCTCGAACGCCTCCAGGCACGCCTCGCCCCAGGACTTGGAGTCGCCCGCGTGGTGGATCTCGTCGAGGATGACGAGGGTCTTGCGCTGCTCGCACCGGTTGCGGTGGAGCATGGGCCGGACCCCGACGCCCGCGTACGTGATGGCGACGCCGTCGTACTCCTTGCTCACCGGTCCCGCGCTGTACTCGGGGTCGAGCTTGATCCCCACCCGCGCGGCGGCCTCGGCCCACTGCTTCTTGAGGTGCTCGGTGGGCGCCACGACGGTGATCTGCTGCACGACGTGGTGGTGCAGCAGCCAGGAGGCGAGCGTCAGCGCGAAGGTCGTCTTGCCGGCGCCGGGGGTGGCGACGGCGAGGAAGTCACGGGGCTGCTCCTCTATGTATCGGCTGAGGGCGCCTTCCTGCCAGGCACGCAGCTTGTTGGCGGTGCCCCAGGGCGCACGGCCGGGGAAGGCGGGCGAGAGGTGGTGGGAGGCGGCGGTAGTAGTCACGGTCTCCGGTTCGGACGCTCGGACGTGGGGTTACGTGAGCACCCGGCCGGACGCGTGGACGTCGGCGGGCGCACGGGCTATGAGGTCTCGCGGACCTCTTGGGTACGACAACCGGGCCACCCTACCGGCGGGGTGACCCGGTCCTCGTACGAACGAGGCCGTGACCGGACCGAGTGCGACACCTGTCACACCGGCGGGACGACCAGCTCCCGCAGGCCGTCCGCGATGGCCTTGATCTCGTCCATCCGTCCGGTGGCCACGGCGATGACGAGTCGCTCGGCCGCGTCGATGTCGGGGCGCAGATGCACCTCGTTCAGGGCCAGGAACGTGACGCAGGACAGCCACGCCGTCCGCTTGTTGCCGTCGAACAGCGGATGATTGATGGTCAGGGACTGCAACAGCGCGGCGGCCTTTTCGATCACATCCGGATACGCCTCCTGGCCGAACATCGCGGCTGACGGGCGGTGCACGGCCGACTCCAGGAGTCCGGCATCTCGGACCACGACCTGCATGTCGTCGCAGGCGTGGTCCGCGATGGCCAGAACGTCCTCGGCGGAGAGATAGACGCAGATCACTTGAGCCGCTCCATGAGCTCGCTCCACTTGGCGGCCTGTTCCTTGGCGGTCTTCCTGACCATCGCCTCATGCGCGGTGCGGGCCAGATAGTCGTCCACGGCCTGGAGGAGTATGGCGTGCATGCTGGTCCCCTCCTGCTCGGCACGCTGCTTCAGGGCCTCGGTCTGATCGTCACGGAGACGCAGGTTCATAGCCATACCAAAACGGTACCACCACCCTGGGGCCAGAGTGGTACCAACTCAGCGCCCCGCGCCCCGGCCCCCCGCCCCGGCCCGCGTAGCCACCCACACGCCCACCAGCGCCACCACCGCCATCGGCAGGAACACCGCCGCGAACGCCGCCGGATGCGACGCCGTGGCCGCCGCGCCCGTCGCGGCGTGGCCCGCCGCGCCCACCGCGCCGCCGCCGAGCGCCGCGAACGCCGCGCCGCCCGCCGCCAGCAGCAGGACGTTGGAGAGGCCGTCGGAGATCTGGAGCGCCGCCGAGTTCGAGCCCGCCTCCTCCGGCGCCGAGAGCTGGAGCAGCAGCACGCTCGTGGAGGCGATCACCGCGCCCATACCCAGGCAGCCGAAGGCCCAGGCGACCGCCACGACCCACACCGGCACCGCGTCGATCAGCACGCTCGGCGCGGCCGCGATGGCCAGCGCCACCAGCACCATGCCGCCCGCCATCAGCCGCCCGCGGTACGGCTCCATGCGCGGCCGGGACTGTACGTACGAGCCGAGCGCCCAGGTCGCGCCGCCGACCGCGAGCGAGAGCCCGGCCATCGTCGGCGACAGGCCGCGCTGGGTGACCAGCATGAGCGGTACGAAGCTCTCCGCCGCGATGAAGGCCCCGGAGGCGACCCCGCGCAGCAGCACGACGGACGGCAGCCCGCGCGCCGCCCGCCAGGTCCCGCCCGGCAGCAGCCCGAGGACGGCGGGCACGAGGAACGCCAGCCCCGCCGCGGCCGGCAGCAGCGAGAGGAGACGCAGGTCCTGGCCCGCGTACTGGAGGAGCGCCGCGCCCAGCGAGATCCCGAGCGCGAGCCGGATCCGGCGCCGGTCGAAGACGGCCGCGCTCCCGGACGACGCGGCCTTCCCGGACACCCCGGCCTTCCCGGTCGCCCCGGATGGCTGCGCGGCGGCCCCCGACGCCATCCGCCGTACCGCGGGCACCGCGAGGACCAGCGGCGGCACGACAAGGACGGGGATGCCGAGGAAGACCCAGCGCCAGCCCAGGTGTTCGGTGACGGTCCCGGCGGCGAGCGGCCCGACGACCGACGGGACCACCCAGCTCGCGGCGATCGCGGCCATCATCGCGGGCCGCAGCCGTTCCGAGTAGGCGCGGCTGATGACCACGTACAGCGCGACGATGACCAGCCCGCCGCCGAGCCCCTGCACGGCCCGGCCCAGGATGAACACCCACATGGAACCGGCCGCGCCGGAGAGCAGCAGCCCGACGGCGAAGGCACCGACGCCCGTGACGAGCGGCGCGAGCGGCCCGTCGCGGTCGGACCACTGACCGGAGAGGACCATCGCGAACAGGCTGGTCGTGAAGTACGCGGAGAAGGCGAAGGCGTACAGCGACACCCCGTCCAGCTCACGCGCGGCGACCGGCATCGCCGTGCCGACCGCGGTCGCCTCGAAGGCGATCAGCAGCACGACGGCGACGATGGAGATGCTGAGCGCCCGGTGCTCCGGCCCGAGCACACCGCCGCGCCACCCCCGAACGGGGGCGGGGGCGGCGACCGGGGCCGGTGCGGCGCTGGGACCGGATATGCCGGAGGAGGCGGCGGAGGCGATGTCGGCGTCGCCTGGTTCCAGTGCGGTCATGGCTTCAGAGTAAGGGGCGTAGCAGGGGTTGAGCCCTGTCGCGGGATGGATCTTCGCTCGGCCCTTGGTCGTACGACCAGGTCGCGCCCCTTCGTTCCGTACGACTGTGAACGCGGTATGGCAGTCACATTGCACGCCGCCCGAAAGTCTTGAGCGGCGCCGCCCGCGCTCGTACGGTCGTCAGCAGATGGAGCATGGCCGTGTGCCCGAGTGGTTCAGGGGCTCGACTGCAACTCGAGTTACGTGGGTTCGATTCCCGCCACGGCCTCGGTTTCCCGTACGCGTACGGGGGCGGGGGCGGGGCGCCTATGGGGCGTCCCCGTACCGGTCGAAGGTCTCGGTGCCCTCACCGCCGGAGGTCCACTCGACGCTGAGGGTGCTGCCGCCGCCGAAGGTGAGGTCACCGCTGCGGTCCTCGGACTCCACCCGGACGTCGTCGCGGGAGCAGATGAGCGCGAAGCGGTACTTCTTGCCCGCCTCCTGCACCGTGCGCACGCCCTTGCACTCCATGCCGCCCTTGACGTACACCATCGAGATCTTGCTGTCCGGCTGGAGGGTCTCGATGTCCTCGCCCTTCAGGACGCCGAGAACACCGCTGCCCGAGCTGGAGCGCCACATCCCCTCGACGCCGGTACCGGTGGGCTCGGCGTCCGAGGGCTCCGCGTCGGGGGCCTCCGTTGTCCCGCCGGTCGACTCGTCGGCCGACTCCCCGGCCGGCTCCTTCGAGGCGTCACCCGAAGCCGCGCCGGAGGGCCCGGCGCTCGCGGCCACGTCCTTGCCGTCGCCGCCGCCGTCATCCCCGCTCGTCGCCAGGAAGATGCCGCCCCCGGCGAGCAGCACGACGGCCGCCACGGCGCCGGCGAGCAGGGCGGTCCTGCGAAGGCCCCCGGGCCGCTGCGACGACTGAGGCATCTGGGGCATCTGCGGCGACGGGGGTATGTACGGCGGCGGAGGCGCCTGGTGGCCCGGGTACCCCTGGTGTCCGCCATAGGCGGGCGGGGCCGGCTGCTGGACGGGCTGCGCGTAGGGATTGCCCTCGACGGGGGCGCCCTGCGGGGGCGCCTGCGGCTGGGGAGGACCCGAGTAGGGACCGGGCTGGGCCGGCGGCTGCGCAGGCTGCCCCGGCTGCACAGGCGGACCCGCTGGGCCCTGCGGGCCATGCGGGCCCTGCGGGCCATGCGGAGCCCCCGAGCCGTCGGGAGCGGGCGGGTACGGCGGCTGGCTCATCGGTCTCCCTCGCTGGCTTACGGCGCGGTTGCAGGAGCAACGCCCGGCGGATCAGCATATGTTGACCGTCCACCCGGGGCGGCTCCGGTCCGGCACCCGCGGCCCTCGCTCCTCGCTTCTTGCTCCTCGCCCTTCCCCCCTTCCCCCCTTCGCCCCTTCGCCCCTTCGCCCGGGCGAGGCTATTGACTACCCGTCAGTAGCTGCTCCACTGTTGTGTCCATGACGACCCCCGGGGCGGAAGCACGCACGGCACGTCGCACCACACCTCGCAGCACACGTCGCAGCGCCGTTCGTGCGGCACGCGGAGGCGCCCTGCTGGCGGCGGTCCTGGCGCTGCTGACGGGTGTCGCACTCGGCGGCCCGCCGACCGCGGCGGCGGAGAGCGCTCAGGCCGAGAGCACACGGGCCGCGCTGTGGTTCGACGACCGGGCGGCCACAGAAGTCACCGTGAACGGCGGCCGGTTCACCGACGGGCACGGCCGCGAGGTCGTCCTGCGCGGATTCAACGTCTCCGGCGAGACCAAACTGGACGAGAACGGCGGCCTGCCCTTCGCCGACGTGGCGGACGCCCGTACCTCCGCCACGGCCCTGCGCTCGCTGACCGGAGGGAACGCCGTACGGTTCCTGCTCTCGTGGGCGTACGTCGAACCCGAGCCGGGGAAGATCGACACCGCCTACCTGCGCCGCGCCACGGAGCAGATCAAGGCGCTCCTCGACGCGGGGCTGCGGGTGTTCCCCGACTTCCACCAGGATCTCCACTCCCGGTACCTCTTCGACAAGGACAGCTGGTACACCGGTGACGGCGCGCCCCGGTGGGCCGTCGAGGCGGGCGGGTACCCGCGTGAGTCCTGCGGCATCTGCATCCTGTGGGGCCAGAACATCACCCAGAACCAGGCGGTCAAGAGCGCGACCCGGGACTTCTGGACCAACCGGGTCCTCTCCGTCCCCACGGGCACGGGCACGGGGACCACCGCCGTCCCGGTCCAGACCGCGTTCCTCGACATGGCGCAGCAGACGATGACGTACCTCGCGCGGAATCTGGACGCGGACGAGTTCGCGGGCATCGTCGGCTTCGACCCGTACAACGAGCCGTTCGCGGGCGAGTACGCGGCGGGCCAGAACAGCCGCGCCTGGGAACGGGACGTGCTCTGGCCGTTCTACGAGAAGTTCCGCTCCCGCATGGACGCGGCGGGCTGGCGCGACAAGCCGGTCTTCGTGGAGCCCAACATGTTCTGGAACGCCAATCTGGACTTCGCGCGCCATGAGGGCGGCCTGCTCGACGCGGGCGGCGCCGGTGCGCGCTACGTCTTCAACACGCACTTCTACGACCAGAAGGCAATCTCCGGCATCTTCATGTGGGGGAAGGCGAACGACGGCCAGTACTCCACCGACTTCACGACCGTCCGGGACCGCTCGGCGGCGCTGGGCACCACCGGCATCGTCAGCGAGTTCGGCCACCCGCTGAACGGCACCACCGCCGACAAGGCGCCCAGCGTGAACAAGGCGCTGTACCAGGCGCTCGACTCCCGGCTGACGGGCGCGAGTTGGTGGACGGGAGCGGCCCGTTCCGGGCCGGTGCTCTCGGGAACGCAGTGGCAGTGGGACATCTACAGCGGGCGCCACCGCGAGGCGATGAACGGCAACCCCGACAAGATCCTCACCCAGGGCGACGCGTGGAACGACGAGGACATGTCCGCCGTCGCGCTCGACGCCTCCGGCAAGACCGTGCTGCGCCAGGACACCCGGCTGCTCGACCGGCTCTACCCGGGTGCGGTGGCCGGCCGTACGGTCGCGTTCACGTACGAGGACCGCTCCCGCGACGGCGGTACGACCCTGTCCTGGAACCGGATCCCCGACACCATGCCCAACACCGCGCGCCTGGTGGGCACGGGCCGGTACGGGGTGCTGGTGTGGCGCTCCGAGGGCGCCACGCGCGCCCCGACCCAACTCCACCTGCCGGCCGGCTTCACCCCCTCCTCCACCGTCGTCTCCGACCTGGGAACGGCCACCGGCCTGCCCGCCTACACGGCACAGGGCCAGAGCGCCGACCACGCCCTGGCAACGGCCACGGAACCGGGCACCGCCAACGCCCAACGCCTCCTGCTCACGGCCCCGCCCGCCTCGGACACCGCGGGCACCCTCCACTACGCCCTGGTCGCGGAAGGCCCGGCGACACCGGAACTGCGCGCCGCGGCCCAGCGCGAACTCACGGCGTGGGCGGCGTCCACAGCTTTCCCCGGCCTCCCGGCAGCTCCGTAGGACCGCCACGCCCCGCGCCCCTGCTCCGTGTGCATCCGCATACGCACCCGATACCTTGATCCGGAGACGGGGGCGTGGCGCGGGAAACAGGAGACGGGGGACGCGGTTATGGCGACAAGTCCGCACTCGGGCGAGTGGCAGCGGCTGTACGACATGGCAGGCCGTGGCGGCGGCTCGACGGAAACGCGGATGTCACTGGCCTCCGCTTCGGTGGAAGACAGCGGCGGAGAGCCGGACCTGCGTCACCGCGACGGCCCATGGACCAAGGCCGCCGGTGTCGCCGAGGAGTTACACACCAGCATCACCACCGCGAAGAGCCGGCTCACCGCCGCCCATGAGGATGCCGCCGTCGGCACCGAGGGGCTGGCCAGCATGGCCACGCTCGCCTCGGTGCTCACCTCGTGGGAGGAACGGCTGAAGGCCGTCCGGGACGAGTGCGGCTCCCTCGCCCCGAAGCTGCGGCTGGTCGCGCAAAGCCAGGGGGAGCGCGAGGTGAAGGTGAAATCCTCCTTCACGGGGCTCGGCAAAGCGGCCGAGGCGGGGGCGAAGTGACCCCCGTGCTGACATGGCAGCAGTTGCGCGACCTCAAGTACTCGGAGCTCCAGGACGCCGCCGACGGCTGGGCCGAGGTGAGCAACCGGGCGGACGCCGCCCGTGACCGGGTGAGCAACGAGATGACGAACAGGCTCACGGAGTCACAGAAGGGCGAGGCGGCGAGCGCGGCGCTGAGGCGACTGAAGCAGCTCGACCGGAACTTCGAGTATCTCTACACCGAGTGCGGCCTGATCCGTACGACGCTGAACAGCCTCGCCTTCGAACTGAGCGCATCGCAGACACAGCTGCGGAACGCCTTGGCTGAGGCGGCCACCCTCAAGTTCACCGTGCATCCGGACGGCTCGGTGAGTTACCCGGCCGGAGGCGAGAATATCGCCGACGGCACGCCGCTCCCGGGCGGCAGCACCACGGGCTCCGCCGCGGGCACCCCGTACGGCCCCGCACTGGGCGCCACCTCCGGAGCCCCTCCGCTGACTCCGCCCAACCCGAACCACGCCAGGGCCCAGGACATCGCGGACCGCATCCTGAAAGCGGTCAACGAGGCCCGGGAGACCGACAGACGCTTCAGCGAGACCCTGGCCAAACTCAAGGCGGCTCCCGGCCTCACGGTGGACACGAAGATCTGGACGGACGCCGCGGCGGACGCGGCGGCCGTCCGTGACGTGGCGGACGACTATCTGAAGGACAGCATCCCGCAGGACAAATCCCCTGCGGAGCGCAAGGCATGGTGGGCCGGTCTCACGCAGGAACAGCGGGAGGAGTACCGGGTCGTCTATCCGGATGTGATCGGCAACCTGGACGGAATCCCGGCCGAGACGCGGGACGCCGCCAACCGTGACAACCTCCAGTTGATGATCGGCGAACTGGAGGGGCAGGCCGGCGAGAAGGCGCAGAGCCAGCTCGCGGGGCTGAAGTCGATCGACCGCCAGCTCCGGGAGGACCCGGCGCCAGGAGTCCCCCCGATGTACCTGCTGGGCATCGGCGACGAGGGAAACGGCCGCGCGATCGTGTCCTTCGGGAACCCGGACACGTCAAGGAATGTCGCCGCGTACGTTCCTGGTCTGGGTACCGCGCTGGACGAGGACTTCGCGAAGAACGACGTACAACGGGCGCGCGACACCGCTGTCGGCGCAGCAACGTACGACGAGTCGAGCGCGGCCATCGTATGGCTCGGCTACGACGCACCACAGCTCCCTGCTGAGAAGCTGGCCGACAACGCGGGCGTGATGTTCGAACACGACGCCAGGGCCGGGGCCACCGCGTACAACGGATTCATGGCAGGGATCTCGGCAACGAACCAGAATGCCGACCCGCATATCACCGCCATCGGCCACTCGTACGGCTCCTTCACCGTGGGACAGGCGGCACAGCGGAACGGCGGCATCCCGGGCGCAGACGACATCATCCTCCTCGGCAGCCCCGGTACCGGCGCGGACTCGGCCAAAGACCTCGGCGTCGGCAAGGGGCACGTATACGTGGGCGCCGCAGACCACGACCCGGTGACCATGATGCCGAGCAAGGCCGAGTCGAGCGCACTCGGCGCCGGCGTGGCGGGCGGCGGCTCCGCCGGGCTGGTGCTGGGACTCGGCATGGGAGGACCAGTCGGCGGCCTGTTCGGTGCTGCGGCGGGCGGCGCGGTCGGCGGCATCACGGGCTTCAGGTCGTCGGAGGACGAAAGTCAGATCTGGTTCGGTACGGACCCGGCGCACAAGGACTTCGGCGCGAGGCGCTTCAAGGTCGACGACGGCGCATTCCCAATCTTCGGCGGGGAGGGCGCGACGCCGGCCCACTCGAACTACTTCAATCCCGAGAAGGATCCTGAGTCGGCCGAAAACATCGCGAAGATCGTCGCGGGCTCGGACGGTCTCACGATGCAGGAGCACCGATGACGAAGGCACTGCGCTTCTCGCTGGCCGCAACTCTGGTGATGTTGGTGGCCGGATGCAGCATCCCGGGAACGCCCTGGGACGAGAAGGAGGAAAAGCGCATGGTGAGCAAGATCAGTCTGCAGGAGGCGGCCGAGAAGGGCGACGCAATCTTGCTGGACACCATCTCGTCGGTACAGCCGCCGCTGAATTGGGTGCATTACGCGCCCACGGAGAGCGGGTGTGGCGACTACACCATCGACGGTAAGACAACGGGAGCGGCAACCCGGCGTGCCGCAGTGATGACCGTCGTGTCCGAGGAGCGACGGGGCAACCTGCTCGGTGTGTTGGAGCGGCTGTGGAAGAAGAAGGGATACGAGATCACCGGCACAAACCCCTCCAAAGATACCCCCGCCATTTTCGCCCGGACACCGGAAGACTTCCGCATCAGTGTCAAGGTGGGTGCCAAGGGTCAGTTCTTCTTCTCTATGGCAACTCCATGCTTCATCGAGTCGGAGGTTGCCCCGCCCAGAACCGAAGCCAACGGAACGCCTTTCGAAGGTTCGAAGGTTCCCTCCCCCTCCGTGCACTCCGACTTCTGGTCCGCCACCACACCGGCCCCGTCGACCCCTCCCTCCGCCTAAGAGATCAACGTCCGCCCGTCAGGCGGCCCAGCTTCGGCGCGAGTGCACGAGGGTTGCCCAGGTCCACGTTCCTGCGCGCGGGCACTGGGCGGCGTGGAAGCCCCAGGTGCCCCGGTAGGCCGCCACCACGTCAGGTGTACGAGGGAGGGCGGCGCGGCGGCGCTCCTCACAGAGGGCAGCGAGGCGGGGCAGCGGGTGGACCGCATGAGTGTCGTACACACTGATGTGCAACGTGTCGGCCCGCTGCCGCAGGGCCAGGTGGACGTCGGCGCCATCCCCGGAGAACCGACAGGCGTACGCGACCAGTTCGCGCACCACGACGAGTGCGGGATCGATCAGTCCCTCCATCTCGTGCACGTCGAGGACCAGTTCGGCAACCTCCCACGCAACGGCCGGGCCGGCCAGCCCGGCGGGGAGGGTCAGGCTGTATGCGAGGCTCCCGGGTGACGGCTCCCCCAACTCGGGCAGCTGCGGCGGACAGTCCGGTACGCCTGTGAGGATAGGGCCGGTTGTCGTCGATACGGGCGTGCTTTCACTTTCGGGCATGACAACTCCGCTCGCTGATGCGTTGGTTGTTGTGGCGTGGAAGCCTGCGGCATACAGATGGGCAGGAGGAGGCGGGCAGGCTCGCGCGATGCACTTCTGCTTTGCGGTACGTGATCACCCCATCACCGACAGTAAGGAATCATGGGCTTCAAGTTCCACCCATGGGTGGAACTTGAAGCCCCAATAGACCTTTAGAGTGACGCCCGGCACACTGAGCACCGGCCGACAGGAAGGATCCCCATGGCCGCACGGACAGCACCAACGCAGCGACAGAGGAGACTTGGTGCCGAGGTCCGCAAGATGCGGACCGGTGCGGGCATGTCGATCGAGTACGCGGCCGGACTGCTCGGCGTCGATCGCGGCAAGATCTCGCATATCGAGTCGGGTATCCGGCACATCAGCACGGACCGCCTCCGAACCCTGGCGACGCACTGCGAATGCACGGACGAGGCGTACGTATCCGCGCTGCTCGAACTCACGACGCCGCCGAAACGGAGCTGGTGGGGCGAGTACCGGGGAAGGCTCTCACCAGGGCTGCTGGACATCGCAGAGCTGGAGTGGCACGCAGTTCGCATTCAGAACGTACAGTCCGTCCACGTACCTGGCCTGCTACAGACCGAGGACTACGCCCGCAGCATCTTCGCGGCGGTTCTCCCGGCGCTCTCGCGCCTCGAAGTCGAGCTTCGTGTAGCGCACCGCATGGAGCGGCAACAGGTACTGAGCCGGGAAGAGCCCGCGGGTTTTGTGGGTTACCTGCACGAGGCGGCACTACGCATGCGCTTCGGCGGCGACAAGGCAACGCGAAGTCAGCTGAACTCGCTGATCACGGCCTCCGAGAAGGACAACATCACTGTGCGCATAGTGCCCGTGGCACGCGGCAGCTTCCCTGGAGCCGGACAGTCCCTGCTCTACGCGGAGGCGGCGGTGCCGCAACTCGACACCGTTCAGGTGGACTCCGCACACGGTCCGGACTTCCTGCACACCGAGCCGCACCTCGCCAAATACCGAGCCCATTTGGAGTGGATGGACAAGGAGTGCATGTCAGAAAGCGCGTCACGCGACTTCATCCACAGCCTCGTCCAAGAACTGTGAGGGGAACGACATGAAGGACATCACGTGGGAGGAGCCGTTCTGCGGAGAAGGCAACAGTTGCTTCCGCATCGGCACTGACCCGAACGGCAACGCGTACATAGCCATTGCAGGGCAGGAAGACACCTACCTCACCGACACCCGCGAAGCCCTCGCCACCCTCATCCGCGACATCAAGGCCGGCAAAGCCGATCACCTCTTGTAACCACAGTTGAGCGCTGTCCCAGAACACCCGCGCAAGGCTGTGGGGCGGCGGAAGGGCCCACCGGGACGGGAACAGTCCTGGCGGGCCCTTCCTGGCTCAAAGACCGGGTCCGGGAGGAGTGTTACGCGGCGGGTACGCCGGCGGCTGCTGAGGCTGGTAGTACTGCGGCTGCTGTTGCGGGTACGGCGTGTAGGCCGGAGTGGGCGCCACCGGAACCGCCGAGGCAGCCGCCGCACGACGCCGGGACCGGACGACAGGAACGGCGACCGCACCCCCGAGCAGGGCGGCGGCACCCACCCCGAGTCCGATCCAGAGCCCGGTGTTGGCGCCGTCATCGGACGCGGCTGCCGCTGCGGGCTTCTCGGATTCGTCCTTGGCGCTGTCCTCACTCCCGGCGCCACCCGGCGTCGCGAACGACTCAGGTGACGGTGACTCGGACGGCTCCGCCGCCGCGAGATCGGGCAGCGGGTACTCGTCGGCCGGACCGGGGTCGCCGGGGGTCTTGAGGGCTATTCGGGGACGGACGACACCGTAACCGAGGAAGTCGTTGCGCTCCTCCCCGCTCTTCGCCTTTCCTGCCGTGTTCAACATGACGCGGAGAACCTGGTTGTTCGTCCACTCCGGGTACTTGGCCCAGATCAGCGCGGCGGAGGCGGAGGCGAGGGCGGTCGCGTCGCTGGTCCCGTGGCTGTTGCAGATCTCCGACCCACCGGTACACGCTGAAATCATGTCCGCACCGGGCGCCCCCAGATCGACCTGCGGTCCGCGCTCAGACTCCTTCGTCACCCTGATGTTCTTGTCGACGGCCCCCACGCCCACAACGCCCGGAGTTGCCGCCGGGTAGTAGACCGGGTTTCCGTCGTCACCGCTATTCCCTACGGCAGCAAAGACCAACGCGCCCTTGCCCAGCGCGTACTTGACGGCCGCAGTTATGTTATCGCCCGTCACCTTCGATCCCAGGGAGACGTTGATGATCTTTGCGCCGGAGTCCACCGCATACCGAATACCTTCACTGAATGCTCCGGTATACATTCCGACATCAAACGAGAGGTTCGTTCCTTCATCAGGCTTGGGCATCCTGATGGGCAGGATCTTCGCGCCGGGTGCAAGGCCGAAGGCCCCCTTACCTCCGGGACGCTTTCCGGTTCCCGCGATCAGGGAGGCCATGGAAGTGCCATGCCCATCGGGATCCGTGTTCTCATCCCCGGCCTGTTCGATCGACAGATCGAGACCCGGCAGAACCTGCCCCGCAAGGTCGGGCAGGCTCTTGTCAACACCGGTGTCGAGCACAGCCACCGTGACGCCCTTGCCCGTGCTCGTACGCCACATTTCATCGGCCTTCATCGCGTCCAGATGCCACTGATCGTCGCGAACTGTCTTTGCGTGGGCCAGCGTTGCGGGGATGCCTACCAGCAGCATCCCCAGAGCGGCGGACACCACCCGGGCATGCCTCAATGTTGAGCGGCTGCTGATACGCATCTGATTCCTCTTGCCGAGCGATGTGGGGGTTAGTCGATGACCGGCGGCACAATGCGCCGCCGACCCTGCTGCCAGGTCGCTTCGTCCTCGACCAGATAGTCCGGGCGCTCGGCATCCTCGCGATCCCGACGCGCTGCGGTACTCCGGGCACCGGGCCCCATTGCGCCGGTACGCCCCGGCTGCCCGTTGCGGACCAGCCCGGAGCCGCCCGGCGTGAAGGGTCTGCCCTGCTGCCCCTGTCTCCCCCCGACGACACCACCGGACTCAGAAGCAAGCCGTCGGCCTGGGGCCATGCCACCCTGGCCGTTGCCTACCCCTGCTCCACCGCCGTGGGGCATTCCTCCGGGCATGCGCCCAGTTTCTCCCCCGATGACCGTGCCACGAGGGATTCCACCGGTCGGACGACCCAGATTCTGGGGTACGGGTCTGCCGCCCGTGATGCCGTTCTGCTGTGGCAGCCGCCCTCCGGCCGTACCGCCCGAAGGAGACTGGCCGGGCAGCAGGGGGCCACGCGGTCCGGCGCCGCTGCGTCCACCCGGCACAGTCCCGGGCGGTACGGGGTTCCCGCCGAACGCGGGCGGCACCAAGCCGACCGGAAGTGACGTCAGCCCCTCGGGCCTCCCTCCCGGCGGAGTCCCTCCGGGAGGCGCGGACGGCAGGTTGGGCGTCTGCGGCAGCGTGGCCACACTGTCGATCCCCATGTCGACCGGTCGGTCCGGCACGACCACCGCAGGCGGCGTCGCCTTTCCAGTCGCCGCCTGTGAGACCGAACCGTTGAAAGACGACGCCGAGGAGTACGCGTTCCCCGGTGCGGGAGTGTACGAAGCCGCCGAAGAAGAACCTCCACCGCCGGAGCCGTACGAATCGCCTCCGACACGGTTCGCCGAACTCAACCGGTCATCGGGATCCGGCATGAACTGCGCAGGCGGTGACGGGAACGACGGCGGCGGCTGGGACGAGATCTGCTCGGCCGAGTAGACATACGTCTGCGCCAGCTTCCTCAGTTGCTGCGCTGCTTCCTGACGACGGGACTCCATCCCGTCCTGGGCACCCCGCAGATCTGTGAGGACATCCGAAATATCCCCCGCCCCGGCGTCGTGCCGCGCCGCCTGCACGACGATCAGCGAGTCCTCGGCCTTCTTCTCCAGCGCCGGGGACCTCGGCGGGACGGCCGACTTCGCCTGGCTGATGGCGGTGGCGACCTCCTCCAGCCAGGACGACGCGTGCTGGCTGTACGCGCCGAGATCCAGCGTGGCTATGGCTGCCTGGTGACCCCAGTCGCGGAAGGCGTTTCCGCCCTCGCCGTCCCATTCGAGCCGCGCCACGACGGACTTGAGCCCCATACCGATCCGGTTCACGGTGCTTGCGGCGTCGGCCAGCTTACGCGCGAGCTCCGACGCTGATTCGCTGGTCGCGCCGTCGAGCATGTCGAGCAGCTCTTGATGTGTCTTCGACTCGAAATCGGTCTGCTCAAGTGCCGGAGCCTTGCGCCCCGCCTTCTCCCCGTCAGCAGCCACGCCGCGCCCCCAGTACCACAGCTCCCCCACTCATCAGATCTGGCCGTCCTGTGAACCGGGCTTCGCCTGACCGCCCGCGCCGCCCGTCCCCTGCGGCGCCCCGCTCTGCTGCGCCCGGTCGCCATACTCCGTGCCGGCTTCCTTGGCGAGGAGCTGCATCCTGGCCCGGATGTCCTCGTTCATCCCGTCGTATCCGTTGCGGGACGCCTGGAGTCCGACCGACAGCCCCTCGATCTGCAGGGCCAGCATCCGGGACAGCTCCTCCAGCTGGTCGTGGACGACCATGTACGTGCCATACAGGAACGCGCTCTCCCGGAGGGCGGGCGTGCCCAGGTGGCTCTGGACCATCCGTTCGCCCGCGACCCTCCGCTCCGCGGCCTCCGACTCGTCGAGCCTGGTGAGCAGTTCGTCGACCTCGTTCTTGAACTTGGTCAACTCACCCGATTCGACACCCACGTCCGGTTTCGCGGCAGGGGTGGGCAGCGTCGGATATACCGGCCGGCCCGTCCCGTCGTCCTGCGCCATCGGCGCGCCTCCCCGTTGTCCCCCGTTGCACACACAGCTACGGAAGCCACTCTAACCAGCGCGTCTGACACCGCACACCTCAGCCCTTGCATCTGCAACGCAGATCACGCCACGACGAGTTGGGGACGCGGGCCGTTCTACGCCCCCGGCGCCGCCGCCACCGCCGCCTGGGGGCGGATCGGGAGGCGGCTGATCGGGCGGCCCGTCGCGGCGCGTACCGCCGCCGCCACCGCCGCCGGGGAGGTGACCACCGGGGCCGCGCTGGCCGGTTTGGCGCCGAAGGGGGCGACCACGTCGCGTTCCTCGACCAGGCGGACGATCCGGATGTCCGGGGCGTCCAGGGAGGTCGGGAGGGCGTAGCCGGTGAGGTCGGGGCGGCGGATCAGGCCTCGGGTCGTGCGGAGGTTCTCCGTCAGGGCGGTGCCGATGCCCTGGGTGATGCCCGCCTCGATGCGCGTGGCGAGCTGTGCCGGGTTGAGGATGCGGCCGACGTCCTGCGCCAGGGCCATCTCCACGACCCGGATCGAGCCGAGTTCGATGTCGACGTCCACCACCGCGCGGATCGCGCAGAAGGCCATGCCCACGAAGGCGTCGCCCTGGCCCGCGCCGTCGAGGGGCTCGGTGGGGTGGGGGCGGCACTGGGCCGTGGCCCAGAGTTCCTTGCCGTCCATCGCCTCGGTGACGGTCGTGGAGAGCACACCGTCGTACGAGGTGATCTTGCCGTCGGTGATCTGGAGCAGCTCGGTGGACATGCCGAACTTGTGGGCCAGCGGCTGGAGGAGCTGCGTGCGGACCATCTTGGCGGCCCGTTCGACCGCCCCGCCCGAGACCCAGGTGTGCCGGCCGTGGGCGGCCGGGCCCGCCGGGGGCTGGTCCGTGTCGACGGGGGCGACGTGGACCTCCTCGATGCCCAGGGTCTCCTGGACGATCTGCCGGGCGAGCGTGGCGAAGCCCTGGCCGGTCTCGACGGCGGCGCAGATGACCGTGGCGATGCCGTCGTGGACCTTCACGGTCGCCGTGGAGACCTCGTCCGCGCCCTCCGCGCCGAGCATGTGGACCATGCCCAGCGCGTAGCCGACGCCACGCCGTACCGCGCCCGGCTCCCCCGCGCCCTCGGGGCCGCCGGGGAGCAGCCAGGCGGCCTCCGGGGTGTCCTTGGGGAGGGGGGGCAGCGGGTAGTCCCGTACGGCGGTGAGCAGTTCGGCCACCGGGGCCGGGCAGGTCACCGTCTGGCCGGTGGGGAGGATGTCGCCGGTGGCGAGCACGTTGCGCATGCGCAACTCGGCCGGTTCGAGGCCGAGTTTGGCCGCGAGCTTGTCCATCTGGCCCTCGTACGCGGCGCAGACCTGCATGGCGCCCTCGCCGCGGACATGGCCGGAGGGCGGGTTGTTGGTGCGTACGGCCCAGCCTTCGATGAAGGCGTGCGGGACGACGTACGGGCCGCAGGCGAAGGCGACGGCCGCGGCGAGGGATTCGGACGAGGCGTCGGCGTACGCGCCCGCGTCCAGCAGGATCTGGGCCTCGACCTTGACGAGGCGGCCCTCGGCGTCCGCGTGGTGGCGGTAGCGCAGCAGGGTCGGGTGGCGGTGGGCGTGGCCGAGGAAGGACTCCTCGCGGGTGGCGGCGAGTTTGACGGGGCAGCCGGTGCGCAGCGCGAGGAGTCCCAGCGGGATCTGGAAGCCGGGGTCCTCGCGGTCGCCGGTGGCGCCGGGGACGCCGGTGACGACGACCTTGACCTGTTCGGGGTCGAGGCCGAAGCAGGCGGCGGCCAGATCGCGGTCGGTGTGCGGGTCGGTGGAGGCGGTGTAGATCTCGACGCCGCCGTCCGGTCGCGGTACGGCGAGCCCGGCCTCGGCGCCGATGGGGGCCGGATCCTGGCGGCCGATGCGGTAGAGGCCCTCGACGATGATCTCGCCGGCGATGTCGGGGTCGCCGTAGCGCAGCGGGATGTGGCGGATGAGGTTGCCGTCGGGGTGCAGCGGCTCGGCGGCGAACGCCTTCTCGGGGTCGGTGACCGGGTCGAGCACCTCGTACTCGACGGCGATGGCCGCGGCGGCGAGCCGGGCCGTGTCGGGGTGGTCGGCGGCGACGGCGGCGATGGCCTCGCCGTGGTGGCGTACGACGTCGGCGGCGAAGACGGGGCGGTCGACGACGCTCCTGCCGTACGCGGAGTCGCCGGGGACGTCGGTGTGGGTGATGACGGCCCGTACGCCGGGCATGTCGGCGGCGGCGGCCGTGTCGACGGAGACGATGCGGGCGTGCGGGTGCGGTGAGCGCAGGATGGCCGCCCACAGCAGGCCCTCGGCCCACAGGTCGGCGGCGTACGGGAAGGTGCCCTCGGTCTTCGCTCGCGCGTCCGCGGGCGCGAGTGAGGCTCCGAGGCCGTGCGCGGGCGGCTCCTGGTGGGGACCGTCGAGCGTGGTCCCGGTGGCCGCGTCGTTGCTCACGCCATGCCTCCGTCGGGCGAGTGCGGGTGCGGGTGCGGGGTCAGGTGCGGGTCACCGGCGGCGCCGGTGCCCGGGGGTGTCTGGTGCGGTACGCGCGCTTCCTCGGAGGCCGCGGCGGCGGCCTCGGCGCTCGCCTGGCGTTCGGCGACGACCTCGCCGACCGCGTCGAGCACGCCGCGGTAGCCGGAGCAGCGGCAGAGGTTGCCGCAGAGGGCCTGGCGGGTCTCCAGCTCCGTGGGGGCGTGGTTGCCCTCCAGGAGGTCGTGGACGGTCATGGCCATGCCGGGGATGCAGAAGCCGCACTGCACGGCCCCGCACGCCGCCAGGGCCCGCTGGACGTCGGAGGGTTCGCCGTCGACGGCCAGGCCCTCGACCGTACGGACCTCGGAGCCGGCGGCGGTCGCGGCGGGGACGAGGCAGGAGGCGACGAGCCGGCCGTCGACCTGGACGTTGCAGGCGCCGCACTCGCCCTGGGAGCAGCCGTCCTTGGCGCCCGCGAGGCCGAGGCGTTCGCGCAGCACGTACAGCAGCGACTCGCCGATCCAGGCGTCGGTGACGGGGCGGTCGGCGCCGTTGACGCGCAGGACGTAGGAGCCCGCGGGGTGTTCGGCGCTGTCGTTGCTGTGGGTGAGCGGCGCGAAGTCGGGGTCCGGCTCGGGGGCCGCCGCGGCCAGGGGCTCCGGCGCGGGCAGGGGTTCCGGGACGGGCTCGGGGGCCGGCGGGGGCGCCTGGGCGGTCTCCGGGGCCGGTTCGGCTACGGAGACGTCCTCAGCGGGCTCCGTCTCCCAGGGCGCGGCGGCGGCGCCCGGCAGGGTCGCGGGCGGGGCCTCGCCGGACCACTGGGAGGCCAGGACCGAGGTACTGAACTCGCCGGACTCGTCGGGAAGATCACCCCCGGCGACCGGGATCGTCCACTGGCCGGTGGGCGCGGTGGGGGCGGCTCCGTCCGCGGGCCCGTCGGCGGAGGGCGCGCCCGTGCCCGCCTCC
Source organism: Streptomyces sp. NPDC088124 (assembly GCF_040685895.1). Classification (NCBI taxonomy): domain Bacteria; kingdom Bacillati; phylum Actinomycetota; class Actinomycetes; order Kitasatosporales; family Streptomycetaceae; genus Streptomyces; species Streptomyces sp. NPDC088124. The sequence goes on from NZ_JBFBJB010000083.1 coordinate 30,429, forward strand.
TGGACGACCTCGCTGAAGTTCCAGTGGCTCGTGCCCTGCGGTTCGTAGCCGCCGGGGCCGTATCCGCCGTGGCCGCCGTGGGCGTACCCGCCCTGGCCGTAGTCGCCGCCCTGGCCGTACGCGGTGTCCTGCGCCCCTGCCACCGGCTGGGCGGCCCAGCCGCCGGGCGCGGAGGGATCGGGCCGCGACGGGTCGCCGGGGGCCTGGGGGGAGATGCTGGGCGGTACGTAGCCGTGCCCCGGCGCGGCGAGGGGCGCGTCCAGGGTGTCCTCGGGCGGAAGTTGCACGAAGGCGGTCGCCTCGCCGTCGTAGTCGCCGCCCTGCGGGACCGGCTGCCAGCCGCCCCGGCTCGCGGCGTCCTGGCCGGGTCCGGAACCCTGGCCGGATCCGGAATGGTCGTTGGTGGTCACGACAGCGCCCTCCCCAGTGCTCGTCGGGCCAGCGCGGCGACGGTGCGCCGCAGGTGCAGTACGGCGGCGGACGGCGCGGGCACCTCTCCGCCGTCGGCGGGCGGCGGCGGGTCCGGGATGCACGCGGCGGCGACGTACTCGCCGAAGGCGGCGAGCGCCTCCTGCGCGAGCCCGCGCGCCCCGTCCCAGTCGATCAGCGAGGCGATCCAGCGCTCCGCGTCGAGCGGGCGCAGCGGCATCGGGGCGATCGCGCCGACGGCGCAGCGCACGCCGCGCCGCGCCGGGTCGAGGACGACGGCGACGGAGGCGGTGGCCCGTCCCGGGCCGGTCCGTCCCGTCGCCTTGAGGAAGACCTGGGGGGCGTGCAGCAGCGGTACGCGGACGAAGCCGATGAGTTCGGCCGGGGCGAGCATCTCGCGCCCCGCCAGGAGGTGGGAGACGGGGATCTCGCGGCGGACGCCGCCGGGTCCCGCGACCACCAGGTCGGCTTCGAGGGCGGCGAGGACGGGCAGCGCGTCGCCGGTCGGCGCGGCGGTGGCGATGTTCCCGCCGAGCGTGCCGGCGTTACGGATCTGGGGTGGCCCGGCGGCGCGCGCGGACGCGGCGAGCGCGGGGATCAGGGCCGCGAAGTCGGGCCTGCCCATGCGCGCGTGCGTGAGACCGGCGCCGAGCAGGGCGTGGCCGTCCTGGTAGTGCCAGCCGCGCAGTTCGCTGATCCGCCCGAGGCCGACGAGGCCGGCGGGCCGCAACTGGCCCTTGTTGACGGCCGCCATCAGGTCGGTGCCACCTGCGACGGGCACGGCGGCAGGCATCTCGGTGAGCGCCGCCACGGCCTCGTCGAGCGAGGCCGGCAGCGTCACGAACTGCGCCGTCTGCGGTGCGTGCGTGGTCAACCCCACTGCCCCTTTCCGGTGTCCCGGTGTCCCGCCTGTGTTGCCGTACCGTACGTGCTCACAGCCCGGACGTGGCAACTCTGGCACATCTTCCGGGCCGGGCGACGCGAGGGTCCACGAAGGACGCATCCGTCCCCGACCAGGGGGAAGGTCCGCTTTCACCCCGCATCACCGGCACGTACCGAATGCCACTCTTCGGCGGTCGTTGTATGACTTATCCGCCTGATGGGGCGCGCCTCCTGTGCCTCAGACCCGGGGCGGCGGCCCCTCGATCGGGCGTCCCGGCACGCCGGGGCGGCGCTGCCAGGGCAGGGGGCCGCCGGGCGGCCGGTAGTCGACCCCGAGGGCGTCGAGGCGCCGGTAGTGCTCCGCCATGCGCTGCTCGAAGTCGGCGAAATCACGTTCGCCGGGGGCGGGCAGCGCCGACCAGGCGACCTCGGCGAAGGCGGCCAGGCGCGGGAAGGCCTGGTAGTCGACGCGGGAACGGTCCTGCATCACCTCGGTCCAGACATTGGCCTGGGTACCGAGGACATGGGCGGCCTCCTCCTCGGTGAGCTCCGGGGGCACGGGCTCGAAGCGGTAGACGTCCTCCAGGGTGCGGACGTATCCGATGGGCATCGGCTCGTCGTCGCCGGGCGCCTGACGGTAGTCCAGGTAAACATGTTGTGCCGGGCACATGACGACGTCGTGTCCGGCGCGCGCGGCGGCGATCCCGCCCGCGTAGCCGCGCCAGGACGAGACGGCGGCGCCCGGCGTGAGGCGGCCCGCCCCGGCTCCGCCCGCCCCGGCTCTGCCCTCCCGGGCTCTGCCCGCTCCGTCCCCGCGCGCCCCGTCCCCGTCCCCGCCCTCGGCGTCGGCGCAGGCGTCGCCCGACAGGCTGCCGCCCTCCAGGATCTCGTCCCAGCCGATCAGGCGCCGCCCGCGCGCGGCGAGCCAGCGGTCGAAGTGGCGGATGAACCAGGACTGCAGTTCGTCCTCGCCCGCCAGGCCGAGTTCGCGGATCCTGGCCTGCGCCGCCGGGGACGCCTTCCACTGGTCCTTGGGGCACTCGTCACCGCCGATGTGAATGAACGGCGAGGTGACGGCGGGGAAAAGAGCGAGTATCTCGGTGAGGACGTCTTCGTAGAACCGGAGGGTGTTGTCGGTGGGGGCGAGTACGTTGTCATTGACGCCCCAGGTGTCCCAGACGGTGAGGGAGGTCGTGTCGATGACATCGGTGTTGCCGAGTTCCGGGTACGCGGCGATGGCGGCCTGCGAATGGCCGGGGATCTCGATCTCCGGGACGACGGTGATATGCCGCGCGGCGGCGTACGCGACGATCTCGCGAATGTCGTCCTGCGTGTAATAGCCGCCGTGCGGTTTCTCCTCCCATATTTCCGAGGCGCGGTGTCCCCATTTGGTGCGCGCCCGCCACGCCCCGACCTCGGTCAGCCGCGGGTGGCTCCGGATCTCGACGCGCCAGCCCTGGTCGTCGGTGAGGTGGAAGTGAAAGACGTTCAGCTTGTGGGCGGCGAGCAGATCCAGCCACCGCAGGATGTCGTCCTTGGGGGTGAAGTGCCGTGCCACGTCGAGCATCAGCCCCCGCCACGCGAAGCGCGGCGCGTCCTCGATGACCGTCATCGGTACGGACCAGTGGCGTCCGGGGTCCAGGGGCGCCGCGCGGAAGGCGTCGGGGCCGAGGAGCTGACGGAGCGTCTGGGCGGCCCAGAAGACCCCGGCGGCGCTGCCTCCGTCGAGCCGGACACCGTCGGCGCCGACGGTGAGCCGGTATCCCTCGGGGCCCAGGTCGCGCGCGAGGTCCGCGCTGATCCCGAGCACGATCAGGTTGCCGCCGGCGCCGCCGCCCGTACCGGCGTCGGGGAGCGGCAGCCCGGTGGCGGCGCCCACGGTGGTACGGAGCCAGCGCGCGACACCCGCCGTGCCGGGACCCGCCTCGACGGCGGTCTCCTCGTCCAGCGGGAAGGCGCCGGCGGCCCTCGGTCCGGGCCAGGACCGCAGCGGGTCGGGGATCAGATCCATCAGTCTCCTAACGGGGGCCGCCGGCTTCAGCCGGTGAGGGAATCGCTTCCCTGGCCCGTGATATTTTCCGTACGTCCCAAAGGGACCGGTTCGGGCTGGACCGCGACCCTCGGGTTGGAAGCTCCCCTCCTTCAGGCGGGGAAGCGGAGTCACGTAGTCGCTCCTCCGTGCTGGGCGACGATTGCCGGGTCCAGGGGCTCGGCGCGGGCGGTCTCATGGTCGGCGTCATGGCCATCATCGGTGACCTCATCCCGCCCCGGGAGCGCGGCAAGTACCAGGAGGGAGGTCCCGAGTTGAGCTCCGCAAGGGGGGATCTGGGCGCCGAAGT
>NZ_JBFBJB010000084.1:0-33573 GCF_040685895.1 Streptomyces sp. NPDC088124
TCCCGGCCCTCGTCCTCGAACTGGAGGCGGACGCGGTCGCCCTGGTCCGGATCGTCCTCGATCCGCCAGGTGCCCTGGCCGTCGAAGGCCGGGGCATTCTTGCCCAGGATCTCCGGGTCGCTGCTCTCGGGCCAGCCGGTCACCGTGAAGCCCAGGGTGTTGTCACCGTTGTCGCGCAGCGTGAGGCGGGCCTCGTGGGGGCCCGCGTAGGTCCCGTACAGGTCCTTCCCGAAGACATCCTCGACCGGGGCGGGCCCGCACCGGCCCTGGTCCTGCGAGCACCCTGCGGTCAGTGACATCAGCGCGATCGCGCTCAGTGCGAGGGCGGCGGTCGCCGGCCGCTTCAGGTGTGCCGGTCGCCTCCGGCCCGCCGGTCGTGTGGTGCTCACTGGCTCTTCCCGGGGATGCGTTCGGTCCAGGTGACGGTCTGGCTCACGGCACTCGTGATCGGGCCGTCGGCGATCTCCGCGTACTTCAGCCAGTCGTAGTAGCCGATGAAGTGCAGTGCCGACTCGGTGCTGGTGGTGTTGTCCAAGGTGTACTGCACCACCAGCGAGCCGTCCGGGTCGGTGCCTCTGATGTCGTACTTGACGTTGTACGAACCCATGAACGCCTCGCCGAGATGGTCGGGGTCATTGGTCACGATGGCGGGCAGGTCCTCGCCGATCAGCTTCTTCGCCGCACCGATCTTGCCCGACTCGGAGATGGAGAAGGCCGCGCTGCCCTCCGTCTCTCCTGTCGACTCCCACTGCTCGACCGTCTGCCGGCGAATGTCCTTCATGCTCTCCATGGACTGCACCCGGTCGGCCATCGTGTCGCCGTTGGTGAAGTCCTTGTGGCGGGGGCTGAGGCCGGTCACATAGTCCAGGCCGAGCCCGTACGGGGTGTCGTCCTTGTGCTCCGGGTAGGGGTCCTTGCCCTCCAGCGCACGCCCGTACGCGTTGTACTCGTCGGCGCTGATCCTGTCGGTGGAGTCGATCGAGTTGTGCTGCGGCTTGGTGTTGAACCAGGAGCCGATGCCGACGTCGGACATCAGGGTTATCGAAAGGTTCTGGTCCGCGACGATGCCCCGGCGGCAGATCTCGATGATCTCCCCCTGCGCGGTGTGGACCGCGAGGACGGAGTTCTGCCGCTGGTCGGCGGCGACGAAGAGGTCCGCCGTGAGAAAGCCCGAAACCGTCCCCGAGTCGTTGACGGAGAGCCCCTTGTCCTCCGCGCGCCGGACCGCTTCCTTCAGGTCACGGCGGATGATCTTGAGATCGCTCACCGCGTCGTCGAGGACTCCGGACAGCGCCTTGGCGACCTTGTTCGCGGCCGTGAGCTGGCGTGCTATGTCGTCGATCAGCGTCCAGGCGAAAGGAGCCGCGGCTCCTTCCCAATACCCCTTGTCGCGCAGGGGCTTGAGCACCTCGTCCATCATCCGCTTGGGCAGTTCGTCCGTCGCCGTGTGCGCCTCGCGCCACTTGTCGGCGAGATCGTCCAGTACGGAGAAGTCGGTGTCGAGCAGCTCACGGTAGAAGGCGGGCATCAGCTCAGTCCTCGCAACGCGCTGAACCCCTGCTCGATCCCCTGGTCCGTACCCGTGTAGTCGTGGGACGAGGCGCGCAGACTCTCGGAGATCTTGGCGAGCCAGCCCTCGGCGGCCTTGGTCTGGTTCTCCCAGTTCTTCAGGGAGGTCCGCAGGGCGGCGGCGCTCTCCCACCCGGCAAGCTCACGGGCTGCTTTGGCGGCCGGTTCGCGCACCGAGCCGGCCGGTCCGTGGAACGCGTCGAACACCTCGTCGGCAACCCCCGCCGCCTTGGTCAGCACGCCCTCCGCGATGACCAGCGGAGGGCCGAATCCCGGCGGGGCGACGCCCAGCGGCAGTGGCTCCAGTGGTCCGCGCGCGCCCGGCGGCAGCGGCAGGAAGGGCAGTTCTTCGCCGCTGTCCCCGGCGCTCTCTTCCTTACTCACGGGTGTGGACGCGGTCGCCGGCGAGGGTGCGCAGGGCGCCGCCGTCGAAGACGAGCTCGTCGATGTAGCGGCCGGTCAGGTCGAGCGGCTGGTCAGGGCCAGCCGCTGCTCGGTGTCCCACAGTTGGACGGTGTTGTCGCCCACGACGGTCGCGAGCAGATTGCCGTCCCGGCAGAAGGCCAGCTGCCGTACCGTGTCGCCGAAGCGAGGGCTGCCCTGCACCGTGCTGCTCGGCATCCGGGCCGAGCGCGCGTGGGCCTGACCGTCCCACAGCTCCACCCAGCCGGACGCCTTGAGTACGAGGAGCGGCGTACCCAACGTCGACTACTCCTGGGAATGAACGGTTGGCCCCAGTCCCCGCGGGCACCTTCCGCGGGGGCGTCTCAGGCGCCGGGCTCCATCACGGTAGCGCCCTCCGCCGGAGAGGCCGCCACCCGGGCGGTGCGGCAGGTTCCCGAGGACAGCAGCGCGTCGGCCAACTCGGCGGCCGACTCGGGCGACTTGGCGAGGAAGGCCGTCGTCGGGCCCGAGCCGGAGACGAGGGCCGCCAGCGCGCCGGCCGCCGTGCCCGCCGCCAGGGTGTCCGCCAGGGAGGGGCGCAGGGCGAGGGCGGCGGGCTGGAGGTCATTGGCCAGGGTGCCCGCCAGTGCGGCGGCGTCGCCGGTGCGGAGGGCGTCGAGCAGCGCCGGGTCCGCGGCCGGAGGCGGTACGGGGGTGCCGGCGGTGAGGCGGTCGAACTCCCGGAAGACGGTGGGCGTGGACAGCCCGCCGTCCGCGACCGCGAACACCCAGTGGAACGTGCCACCGACGTCGAGGGGCGTGAGCTGTTCCCCGCGCCCGGTGCCGAGCGCCGCGCCGCCGATCAGGCTGAACGGTACGTCGCTGCCCAGCTCGGCGCAGATCGAGAGGAGTTCGTCCCGCGAGGAGTTCAGCGACCAGAGCGCGTCGCAGGCCAGCAGGGCGCCCGCGCCGTCCGCGCTGCCGCCCGCCATGCCGCCCGCGACGGGGATGTCCTTGGCGATGTGGATGTGGACCGCCGGGTCGATGCCATGGCGCCGCGCCAGCGCGAGTGCGGCGCGCGCGGCGAGGTTCGTGGCGTCCAGGGGGACCTGGCCGGCGTCCGGGCCCTCACAGGTGATCCGCAGCGCCTCGGCAGGCGTCACCGTGATCTCGTCGTACAGGCCGACGGCGAGGAAGACGTTCGCCAGGTCGTGGAAGCCGTCGGGGCGCGCGGCACCCACGGCGAGCTGGACGTTGACCTTGGCCGGGACCCGTACCCGTATGCGATCGGGGAGTGTCACGCGCCCGCCCCCTTCGACTCCGCGATCCGCGCGAACTCCTCCACCGTCAGCGACTCGCCGCGCGCCTGCGGCGAGACGCCCGCCGCGACCAGCGCCGCCTCCGCCGCCGGGGCCGAGCCCGCCCAGCCCGCGAGCGCCGCCCGCAGGGTCTTGCGGCGCTGCGCGAAGGCCGCGTCGACGACCGCGAAGACCTCGGCCCTGGAGGCCGTCGTCTTCACCGGTTCCGTCCGGCGTACCAGCGAGACCAGCCCGGAGTCGACGTTGGGCGCGGGCCAGAAGACGTTGCGGCCGATGGCGCCCGCCCGCTTCACGTCCGCGTACCAGTTGGCCTTGACCGACGGCACCCCGTACACCTTGTTGCCGGGCGCCGCGGCCAGTCGGTCTGCGACCTCGGACTGGACCATGATCAGGGTGCGCTCGATGGTCGGGAAGTGCTCCAGCATGTGGAGCAGCACGGGGACGGCGACGTTGTACGGCAGGTTCGCGACCAGCGCGGTCGGCGCCGGGCCCGGCAGCTCCCGTACCAGCATCGCGTCCGAGTGGACCAGCGCGAACCGCTCGGCGCGGGCCGGCATCCGGGCGGCGATCGTCGCGGGCAGGGCGGCGGCCAGGATGTCGTCGATCTCCACCGCCGTCACCCGGTCCGCCGCCTCCAGCAGCGCCAGCGTCAGCGAGCCGAGCCCGGGGCCGATCTCCACGACGACGTCGTCCGGGCGCACCTCGGCGGTGCGGACGATCCGGCGGACGGTGTTGGCGTCGATGACGAAGTTCTGCCCGCGCTGCTTGGTCGGGCGTACGCCGAGCGCCGCCGCCAGTTCGCGGATGTCCGCGGGCCCCAGCAGGGCGTCCGGCGCGGTGGCCGCCGGGGCGGAGGAGGACGGAACGGAGGCGTCGGGGACGCCGGAGGAGGCGTCGGGGACGCCGGAGGAGGCGTCGGGGACGCCGGAGGAGGCGTCGGGGACGCCGGGCTCAGTGGTGCTCACCCGGTCAGCCTACGGCCGCAGTGCGGCCACGGGCTCGCCCCCCGCTGTACGTACAGCTTCTTCGCGCGGTACGTCTGCTCGGCGGCCGGGGCGTCCTGGGGCCGTCCGCTGCCGCCGAGGGCCTGCCACGTCCCGGTGTCGAACTGGTAGAGCCCCCCGTAGTTCCCCGACGGGTCGACGGCGTCCGGCCGGCCGCCCGACTCGCAGGCGGCGAGCCCGGACCAGTTCAGCCCGTCCGCGCCCGCCACGGAGTCCGGCAGCGCCTTCGTCCCGACCCTGACCCGCTGGGTGACCGGCGCGCGCACCGTCTCCACGCGGATCCGGCGCGGCTTCTCCCGTACGCCGTTGACGGTGCGCAGGGCGTACGTGATCCGGCGGGCGCCCTGGTGCCCGAGCTGGTCGACGACCTCCGTGCCGCGCGGCAGTGCGGAATCGGCCGTTCGTACGGTGTCGTACGGGACGGGCTCCTCGCGCGTCTCCTCGCCCGCCGTGACGCGCAGGACCGTGACCGTCTGGCCGTCGCGCGGGAAGCTGTCGCCCGGTACGGAGGTGGTGTCCTGGCCGCGCAGCGCGATCCCGGCCTCGGCGAGCGCCTCGGCCACGGTCGCCGCGTTCGTACGGACCGGGTGCTCGCGGCCGTCGGCGAGGAAGGTCAGGGCGCGCTCGGTCCGTACGTCCAGCGCCAGACCGTGCCGGGCGATGGCGGCGGAACGGGACACGGAGAGGTACGCGCCCTCCGCCCGCACCCCGAGCTGGCGCAGCGCGCCGTCGACCGTGCGCGCCGTGGTCCAGACGCGGTGGCGCCGCCCGTCGAGGGTGAGCAGGAGGGGGCGGCCGTGACGGACGACGACCTCGTCGCCGTTGGCGAGCGGGGCGCCGGGCGCGGGGGCGACGACGTCGTGCGTGCCGATGTCGACGCCCTCGTGCGCGAGCAGTTCCCCGACATCGCCGGCGAAGGTGTGCATGGTGCGCGGTACGCCGTCGACGCTGAGCCGTACGCCCTTGTCGTGGACGAGGAAGGCGGAGGTGCCGCCCGCCAGGAAGGCGACGACGAGGGCCTGCGGGACGAGCCGGCGCAGATTCTCCGGGGCGGCGGGAGCGGCCGGGGGCTTACGGCGCCGGGACTGACCGCGCCGGGCGGGCGCCGGCGCGCGGCCGGGCGCGGGCACGCGACCAGGCGCGGGCACGGGCGTGGGCACGGGACCGGACGGCGGCGCGGCCCCCGGCGCGGACTGCTGGCGGGGAACGGTCGGCTCCGCCGCCTCCGCGCGCCCGGCGGACGGCGGCGCGCCCTCCAGCGTCACGGTGCCGGAAGCCGTGCCGGAGGCGGCTGCGGAACCGGTGCCGGAACCGCGGCGCCCGCCGCGTGTCGCACGGTGACTGCCCTGTGCACTGCTCACGACGCTCCACGGGGATCCGGTGCGGGATGCCCCCGGACACTAGCGGAGCTTCGGTCACTCTCCAAAGCGGCTCGGCTACGCATCGTACGCACCCACACAGAGGTGCGGTTCAGCAGGATCAGCGGGGTCAGCGGGGTCAGCGGGGATCAGCGGGTTCAATAATCGAACGCCCGGGCCGTGTTCCGCGCGATCGCCTGCGCCATCGCGTCCTCGCCGATCCCCCGCGCCTCGGCCATGGCCCGCAGGGTGACGGGAATGAGATACGGCGCATTCGGCCGCCCGCGAAAGGGCGCGGGAGTGAGGAATGGGGCATCGGTCTCGACCAGCACCAGGTCGAGCGGCGCTACGGTGAGCGCGTCACGCAACGATTGAGCGTTTTTGAAGGTGACATTTCCAGCGAAAGACAGGTAATAACCGGCAGCGGCACAGATCTCCGCCATTTCCGCGTCACCGGAATAGCAATGGAAAATCGTACGCTCCGGAGCGCCTTCCTCGGCCAGGATTCGGAGCACATCGGCGTGCGCCTCGCGGTCGTGGATCACGAGCGCCTTTCCGTGGCGCTTGGCGATCTCGATGTGGGCGCGGAACGAGCGTTCCTGCGCCGCCCGGCCCTCGGGGCCCGTACGGAAGTGGTCGAGCCCGGTCTCGCCGACGGCCCGTACCCGCTCCAGCGCGGCGAGCGCGTCGATCTCGGCCAGCGCCTCGTCCAGCGCCGCGTCGCCGCCGCCGGCCCGGGCGCCCTGGCGTGACCAGCCGTCGGGGTCGCCGTGCACGATGCGCGGCGCCTCGTTGGGGTGGAGCGCGACCGCCGCGTGGACGTTGTCGTACGCGGCGGCCGTCTCGGCGGCCCAGCGCGATCCCTTGACGTCGCACCCCACCTGGACGACCGTCGTCACCCCGACCGAGGCGGCCTTCTCCAGGGCCTCCGCGACGGTGCCTTCCTGCATGTCCAGGTGGGTGTGCGCGTCCGCGACCGCCACCGCGAGGGGCTCGGGCAGCGGCGGCGGAGCTTGCTTCGAACTCATGGGCGCGATCCTACGGGGAGCCCTCGGGAAGCGGATCCGCCGCGGACCGGACCCGCGCGATCACGTGCGGTGATGGTGCTGGAACGGGTGCAGGAGGTCGGCGAGGTGCCAGTGGTGGTGGCTCCCGGCGGGCTCTTCGACGGGCTCTTCGGCAGGCTTTTCCGTGGACCGCTCGGACGTCTCCCGGGGCTGTCCGGCGGATATCTCCTCCGGCGGCTGCGCTTGCGCGCCCCCGCCCCCCGCGCCCTCGGCCGCCTTGTCCGTCCCGGCCGCCTTGTCGGCCTTCTGGGCCTTCGCCGCCTTCGGCGTCTTCGCCGTCTTCGCCGTCTTCGCCGGGTGGTGCTGCTCGGTCATCAGCGCCCGGACCGACGAGACCTGCCCGGACCTCATGATGCGGACGACATGGCCGCCGCAGTTCTGACAGGTCGGGCTGGAGAGCGGGGAGGGAACCCGCACCCCCTCCGTCTTGTACACGACGACATTCCGGCCCGAGCCGTCGACATGATGCTCTATGTCATAAGCCTGCTCCCAGCCGTGCCCACAGCGCATGCAACAAAAGGCATATGCCTCGTGGGCTACGGCCGTGCCCGTGATCTCACTCATGCCAGCTCCTCTCCACTGACCCAGTGGACGCCTTCGAAGGCGGGAGCGCATCAGCGCCTGTCGATTATTGGATGGGTCTTGGCCTTCTCATGTCCCAATGACCCGGCACGCGGTCTGCGCTTTACATTTCACGATAGTCCTTTACCTTCCGCGGGGGCCGTGCGCGCCGCGTTTTTTGACGCGACGACAGCATCGAACACCTCTCTCTTGGGAAGGCCCGCCTCGACGGCGACCGCGGCGATCGCCTCCTTGCGCCGCTCCCCCGCCTCCTCCCTCACCCGTACCCGCCGCACCAGCTCGGCCGGGTCGAGATCGCCGGGCACCGGCTCCGGGGCGCCCGCCACGACGACGGTGATCTCGCCCCGTACGCCCTCGGCCGCCCACGCCGCCAGCTCCCCCAGCGGGCCGCGCCTGACCTCCTCGTACGTCTTGGTCAGCTCGCGGCAGACGGCGGCCGCGCGGTCGGCGCCGAAGACCTCGGCCATCGCGGCGAGCGTGTCGTCCAGCCGGTGCGGGGCCTCGAAGTAGACGAGCGTGCGCCGCTCGCCGGCGACCTCGCGCAGCCTGCTCAGCCGCTCGCCGGCCTTGCGCGGCAGGAAGCCCTCGAAGCAGAAGCGGTCCACGGGCAGCCCGGAGAGCGCCAGCGCGGTCAGCACCGCGGAGGGCCCCGGCACCGCCGTGACCCGGATGCCGCGCTCCACCGCCGCCGCCACCAGCCGGTAACCGGGGTCGGAGACCGACGGCATGCCCGCGTCCGTGACCAGCAGCACCCGCGCCCCGCCCGCCAGCGCCTCGACCAGCTCGGGCGTCCGCGCGGACTCGTTGCCCTCGAAATACGACACGACCCGCCCCCGGGTGTGCACCCCCAGCGCCTGGGTGAGCCGGCGCAGCCGCCGGGTGTCCTCCGCGGCGATCACATCGACGGTCTCCAGCTCGGCGGCGAGCCGGGGCGGCGCGTCCGTGACATCGCCGATGGGCGTGCCCGCGAGGACCAGCGTCCCGGCGCCGTCCGGGGAGGCCCCGGAGGACGACCCCGACGGAGTCACCGAGGGTGCGGGCGCGGATGCCGACGGGGTGGTCGAGGAGTGTGCCGACGAGGTGGTCGAGGAGTGTGCCGACGGGGTTGTTCCAGGCGTTGCAGTCACATCCGCCATCCTCGCAGGGCGGGCGGCACCCCTCGCACAGCGGCGTTCCCTACGATGGCGCGGTGACCAGTACTGCGCCAGAAGCCCTCCAGGGGCCCGACGCCGACGAGAAGCAGCCCTCATGGCCTCAGCGGCTGCGCCGATTCGGCCATGCCCCGCGCCCGGTGACGGGCCTGCGCGAGCGCCTGGTGCCGCCGTACACCCGGCCCTCGGACCGGCTGTGGGCCGTGCTCGGGGTCCCGGCCCCGCTGGCCGAGCGGCTGGTCCGCTGGTCCGGGTGGGGCGGCCCGGCCCTGGTGGCGCTGGTCGCCGGTGTGCTGCGGTTCTGGAACCTGGGCCGGCCCAAGGCGGTGATATTCGACGAGACGTACTACGCCAAGGACGCCTGGGCCCTGATCAACCAGGGGTACGAGGGGAGCTGGCCCAAGGACGTCGACGCGTCGATCCTCAAGGACCCGTCCTCCGTCCCGGTGCCCGCCGACCCCGGCTATGTGGTGCATCCACCGGTCGGCAAGTGGGTCATCGGGCTCGGTGAGCACTTCTTCGGCTTCACCCCTTTCGGCTGGCGCTTCATGGTGGCGGTGCTCGGCACGCTCTCCGTGCTGATGCTCTGCCGGATCGGCCGCCGGCTCTTCCGCTCCACTTTCCTCGGGTGCCTGGCGGGCGCGCTGCTCGCGGTGGACGGTCTGCACTTCGTGATGAGCCGCACGGCGCTCCTCGACCTCGTGCTGATGTTCTTCGTGCTGGCCGCGTTCGGCTGTCTGCTGATCGACCGCGACCGGGCCAGAAGCAGGCTGGCGGCGGCGCTCCCGGTGGACGAGGAGGAGGGCGTGCTGCGCCCGGACGCCTCGGTCGCGGAGGGGCTGCGGCTGGGGTGGCGGCCGTGGCGGCTGGCGGCCGGACTGATGCTGGGCCTGGCCTTCGCGACGAAGTGGAACGCGCTCTACATCCTGACCGCGTTCGGGCTCATGACCGTCCTGTGGGACGTGGGCGCGCGGCGCACGGCGGGCGCGGTACGGCCGTACCTGGCGGTGCTGAAGCGGGACATCGTCCCCGCGTTCTTCTCGACGGTGCCGGTCGCGCTCGTCACGTACGTCGCCTCGTGGACGGGCTGGATCGTCACCGACAAGGGGTACTTCCGTAACTGGGCCGCGACGGCGGGCAAGGGCGGCAACTGGACGTGGCTGCCCGACTGGGTGCGCAGCCTGTGGCACTACGAGTACGAGGTGTACCAGTTCCACATCAACCTGACGTCCGGCCACACCTACCAGTCGAACCCCTGGAGCTGGATCGTCCTGGGCCGCCCGGTCTCGTACTTCTACGAGGACCCGGCCCCCGGGCAGGACGGCTGCCCCGCGTCGACGGCCGGGAAGTGCGCCCGCGAGGTCCTGGCGATCGGCACACCGCTGTTGTGGTGGGCGGGCGCCTTCGCGCTCTGCTACGTCCTGTGGCGCTGGTTCTTCCGCCGCGACTGGCGCGCGGGCGCGATCGCCTGCGCGGTGGCGGCGGGATGGGTCCCCTGGTTCCTCTACCAGGAGCGGACGATCTTCCTCTTCTACGCGGTGGTCTTCGTCCCGTACCTCTGCCTGGCGGTGGCGATGATGATCGGCGCGATCCTGGGCCCGCGGGGCTCGGACGAACGGCGCAGGACGATCGGGGCGGACGAACGGCGCAGGACGATCGGGGCGGTCGGCGCGGGGGTGCTGGTCCTGCTGATCGTCTGGAACTTCATCTACTTCTGGCCGCTGTACACGGGCGAGCCGATCCCGCTGGAGTCGTGGCGCAACCGGATGTGGCTGGACACCTGGGTGTAGCGGCGGGAGGCACCGAAAGAGCGGATGGCTGAACTCCGTTGTCGGCCCGCGACGCACCGGATGTGGCCGGACAGCTGAGTGCGGAGCCCGTCCACAGGGCGGGCGGACAGCACTCGCCACCCGCCGGAGTTGGTGCAATTCTGTCGGTATGGCCCGACGTCCAGGGGAGCCCCGGCCCTCAACCGGCCCCCGGTCCTGGTGGCGGGCCGGGCCCCGGGCGCGGGCGAAGTCCGGGGCGGGCACGGGGTCCCGGGGGCGGGCCCGCCACCGGCCGCGCACCCCCTTCTGGCGGCGGATCACCTGGCCGCGGGTCGGCGACAGCAGCGTCGCGGGGCAGGTCTTCGTCTTCCAGGCCGTGATCGTGCTGCTGCTGGTGGCCGCCGCCGCGACCGCCGTCGTCCTCCAGGCCCACCGGGACAGCGAGAAGGAGGCGACGAATCGTTCCCTCGCCGTCGCCCAGACCTTCGCGAACTCCCCCGGGATCGTGGCGGCGCTGCGCTCCCCCGACCCGACCGCGATCCTCCAGCCGCGCGCGGAGGCCGCGCGGAAGCTGTCCGGCGTCGACTTCGTCGTGGTCCTGAACACGCGGGGCATCCGCTACACCCACCCCAACCCGGCCCGGATCGGCCAGCACTTCATCGGCACCTACCGACCCGCGGTGGAGGGCCACACCGTCACCGGGAAGAGCCCGGGCACGCTGGGCCCCGCCGTGTACGCGGTGGTGCCGGTCTTCGCCCCCAGCGGGAAGGTCGTCGGCCTGGTCTCCGCCGGGATCACCGTCGCCAAGGTCAGCACCGCGGTGGAGGAACAGCTTCCGGTGCTCCTCGGCGCGGCCGCCGGCGGCCTGCTGCTGACCACCGCGGGGACGGTGTTCATGAACCGCCGGCTGCGGCGGCAGACCCACGGGCTCGGACCGGCCGAGATGACCCGGATGTACGAGCACCACGACGCGGTGCTGCACGCCGTGCGGGAGGGGGTGCTGATCGTCGGCGGCGACGGCCGGCTGCTGCTCGCCAACGACGAGGCGGCCCTCCTGCTGGACCTGCCTCGGTTCCCCGAGGGCCGGCGCGTCACGGAGCTCGGGCTCGACCCGGAGACGACGCGGCTGCTCACCTCCGAGCAGGGCGCCGACGACGACGTCGTGACCGCCGGGGACCGGCAGCTCGTGGTCAACCGCCGCCCCACCGACCGGGCCGGCGGCCCAGCGGGCTGGGTGACCACGCTGCGCGACTCGACCGAACTGCGCGCGCTCTCCGGGCGCGCGGAGACGGCCCGCGGCCGGCTCGCCCTGCTCTACGAGGCGAGCACGCAGATCGGCACCACCCTGGACGTCACACGGACGGCCGAGGAGCTGGCCCGGGTGGCCGTCCCCCGCTTCGCCGACTTCGTCACCGTCGATCTCGCCGAACCCGTCCTGCGCGGCAAGGAGCCGGGCCCTCCGACCGCCGACGGGGACGGGCTGCGCCGGATCGCCCTGCACGGCGTCGCGGACGACTCGCCGCTCTATCGGGTCGGCATGGAGTTCAGCCTGATGGAGTACACCCCGCAGAGCCGGAGCCTGGCCAGCGGGGAGCCGGTGCTCACCACCGACCTGCACTCCTCGGACACCTGGAGCCTGCACGACCCGGAGCGCGCCGAGCAACTGCGGGCGTACGGATTCCACTCCTTCGTCACCGTTCCGCTGCTGGCCAGGGGCGTGCTCATGGGGATGGTGAACTTCTGGCGCGGGCAGCGCCCCGAGCCCTTCGAGCCGGACGACCTCTCCCTGGCCGGCGAGCTGGCCGCCCGCGCGGCCGTGTGCATCGACAACGCGCGCCGCTACACGCACGAGCACACGATGGCGGTGGTGCTCCAGCACAGCCTGCTGCCCAACCGCCTCCCGGACCAGTCCGCCCTCGACCTCGCCTACCGCTATCTGCCGGCCGAGTCCGGGGTGGGCGGCGACTGGTTCGACGTCCTCACCCTGCCGGGCGCGCGGGTGGCGCTGGTGGTGGGCGACGTGGTCGGGCACGGGCTGCACGCCGCCGCGACGATGGGGCGGCTGCGCACCGCGGTCGCCAACTTCTCGGCGCTCGACCTGCCGCCCGAGGAACTGCTCGGGCATCTGGACGAGCTGGTCAGCCGGATCGACGAGGAGGAGGGCGGATACGACCCCGAGGCCGCCGAGGCCAACGGGGCCGCCGAGGCCGCCGGGATCAGACCCGTCGACTCCTCCCGGACATCCGGCGCCGCCCGCGCCCCTGACGCCGCCCGGGCCCCCGGCTCCCCCGACTCCTCCCGGAGCACCGAGGACACCGCTCAGCTCTCCGGAGGCAGAACCCCGGTCACTGGGGCCACCTGCGTGTACGCGGTCTACGACCCGGCCTCGGGGCGCTGCACGGTGGCCCGAGCCGGGCACCCGCCGCCCGCCCTCGTCCACCCGGACGGCACCGCCGAGTTCCTGGACCTGCCGGCCGGGCTGCCGCTCGGGCTCGGCGGGCTGCCGTACGAGACGACGGAGTTCACGCTGCCGGAGGGCAGCCGGCTGGTGCTGTACACGGACGGCCTGGTCGAGGACCGCAGGTGGGACATCGACGTGGGTCTGGAGCGGCTGCGCACGACGCTCGCCGGGGCGACCGGACCGGACCCGGAGGAGACCTGCGAGTCGGTGCTCACCGCGCTGGTCCCCGACCGGCCGGGGGACGACATCGCCGTACTCGTCGCCCGCGTCCGCCGGATCGAGGCGGACCGGATCGCCGAGTGGAGCGTGCCGCCCGACCCGGCCGCGGTGGCCGGCGTACGCGCCGAGGTCAGCGACAGGCTCACCGCATGGGGGCTGGAGGAGGCGGCGTTCACCACCGAGCTGGTGCTGAGCGAGCTGATCACCAACGCGATCCGGTACGCCACGGGGCCCATCGGGGTCCGGCTGCTGCGGGACCGTACGCTGATCTGCGAGGTCTCCGACACCAGCTCCACCTCCCCGCATCTGCGCACCGCCGCGGCCACCGACGAGGGCGGGCGGGGGCTCTTCCTGGTCGCCCAGTTCGCCGACCGCTGGGGGACCCGGTACACGGCGGACGGCAAGGTCATCTGGACGGAGACGGCGCTGCCCCGCGGCGGCGGCTGAACACGGTCGCGAAGAGTGACGGCGGCCCTCTGTCGCAGTCGTGTAACGCCCGCCCCGTGTGACTCAACCCTCCCGTAGAGTTCCCAGTCGATGACTTCCTTGAACACGCTCACACGCGAGTTGAACATGTTCAGATGTTCAAGGGGGCACCTGGGGAGGGGTGACCACCACTCATGCGCAGTGGAGCGAAGACCGCCGTCATAGGCGGAGTGTTTCTCGTGTTCGCCGGTGGAGTGGGTTACGGCGCGTACAACGTCTACAACGGGATGACCGGCGGGAGCACGGACGCGGCGACCAAGTCGGCGTCCGCGACGGTGAAGACCGGCCCGCTGAGCGCCGCCGAGATCGACCAGGCGTCCAAGGACTTCCTGGCCAAGTGGGCGGAGGGCGGCGACGCGGCGGCCATCGCGCAGCTCACCAACGACCCGACCGCCGCGACGCCCGTCATCGGCGCGTACCGCACCGAGGCCCGGGTCACCGACACGGTGATCACTCCGGGCCCGGCGGTCGGCGCGAAGGTGCCGTTCACCGTCAAGGCGACGGTCGAGCTGGACGGCGCGAGCAAGCCGTGGTCGTACGAGTCCGAACTGACGGTGGTACGCGGGAAGTCGACCGGCCGGCCGCTGGTCGCCTGGGCGCCGACGGTGATCCACCCCAAGCTGACCGGGGACAACCGCCTCGAAACGGCGAAGGCGTCCGTACCGCCGATCAAGGCGGTCGACCGCAACGGCGTCGAGCTGACGAAGGAGAAGTACCCGTCGCTCGGGTCCGTCCTCGACCAGCTCCGCGAGCGGTACGGCAAGGAGGCGGGCGGCTCGGCCGGCGTCGAGCTGATCCTGAAGAGCGACACCGGGGCGGACGGCACCACCGGCCCCGGGGCCACCGCCGACGAGACGCTCCTGACCCTCGCCGAGGGCAAGGAGGGCACGCTGAGGACGACGCTGGACGCGAAGGTCCAGGAGGCGGCCGAGCGTTCGGTGAAGAAGTACAGCGAGGCGTCGGTCGCGGCGGTCAAGCCGAGCACGGGCGAGATCCTGGCCGTGGCCAACAACCGCAAGGACGGCTTCAACGCGGCGATGCTCGGCAAGCAGGCCCCCGGCTCCACGATGAAGATCGTGACGGCGGCGATGCTGCTGGAGAAGGACCTGATCGGCGCGGACCGTGTCGCCGAGTGCCCGAAGAACGCGACGTACATGGGCCGTGTCTTCAAGAACCTGGACGACTTCTCCATCGACGGCGCGCCGTTCTCGCAGAGCTTCGCCCGCTCCTGCAACACCGCCTTCATCAAGCTGATCGACGACACGAAGGACGACGGCGCGCTGCCCAAGGAGGCGGCGGAGGTCTTCGGCATCGGCCTCGACAACTGGAAGACCGGCATCGCGTCCTTCGACGGCTCCATCCCGACATCGACGGGCGCCGAGGCGGCGGCGCAGTACATCGGGCAGGGCACGGTCCAGATGAACGTCCTCAACATGGCGTCCATCACCGCGACCGCCAAGAACGGCACGTTCAAGCAGCCGGTCATCGTCTCCCCCTCGCTGGACGACCGGGAGATCGCGACGGCGGCACGCTCGCTGCCGTCCGGCGTGGCCGAGCAGCTGCGCTCCATGATGCGGCTGACGGCGACGAGCGGTACGGGCGCGAGGGCGATGTCCGGACTCGGCGGGGACAAGGGCGCGAAGACCGGCTCCGCGGAGGTCGACGGCCAGGAAACGTCGAACAGCTGGTTCACCGGGTACCACAACGACCTCGCCGCGGCGGCGGTCGTGGAGGCCGGCGGCCACGGCGGCGACGCGGCGGGCCCGGTGGTGGCGGCGGTGCTGTCGGCGGGGTGAACGGGAGCCCCGGGGGGGGCGGCGCTCCCTCGGGGCGTAACTCCGCGCGTAACTCCGCTCGGCGCTCCTCTGCCCCTTTGCCTCTTTTCCCCTCTGTCGCCACGACCCCTCTCTCCCTCCTCTCCCCTCCTCTCTCCCTCGCCCAGGAAACCGTGATGGCCTGACAACCCCCGCGGGCCCCCGGCTCGTCTGAAGGGCGAGCCGTGTGACGTACGGGGTGAGGCGCCGGGATTCCGGGCCGCGGGACGGCTCCTGTCCGATGGCCGGAGTGAGGGGGTTGCAACTGCTGCCGGATCAGTGAGTTCTGGGACGTATGAGTGTGTGGGAGTGGGTCCGGGCCGTGCGGTGGGTCCTCGTTCCGCTCGGATGGGGGGTGGATGTCGTGGGGCTGGTCGGGTGACTTCTGCTTCGGTGGTTCGTTGTCCTGTTCGACAGGGGAAGTCCGGTGCCGGGGCTGTGGAGGGGGTGGGGTGGGTGGCGGAGCTTCGGGCGCTGGCCGCGCCGTTCGTCGTGCCCGGACCTGCGGGCGTCGCCGTGCGTACCCGGCTGCGGCTGTCGGCGGTCGAGGAGCGGGTGCTGGCTGAGGTGGGTGGCTGGCTGGGGTCGTTGGCGTCGGGTGATCTGGCGGTCCGATGCCGTGACGGCCTGGACCACGACGCGGAACGCTGGGCGGCACGCAAGCGGGCATTAACCGGCCGGTCGTCGTCGCGGTGGGCCGGGAGCATCACCAAAGCCACCCATGACCAGTGGGCGCTGGCGCGCCGGGCTCTGGCCGCACACATCCGTGGCCTGGAGGCGGGGATCGCGACGGTCCGCCACCGCCTGTCCCTGCCGGTCGGCGAGAAGGGCACCCGGCGTGCCCCGGGTGGCTACCGCTCCCGGCGGGAATGGCACGCCAAGACCCGCCGCCTGACAGTGCTGGAGGCGCGGCACGCGCGGGCGGTCGCGGACTGGCGTGCGGGCCGGGTCCGGGTCGTGCGAGGCGGTAAACGTCTGGCGCACACCCGCCACCACCTTCCGGAGGCGCGGCTGACGGAGGTGGAGTGGCGGCGTCGGTGGGTTGCGGCGCGGCTGTTCCTGTCGGCGGACGGGGAGTCGGGCAAGCGGTACGGCAACGAGACCATCCGCATCACCCCCGAAGGACAGCTCTCCCTCAAACTCCCCGCACCCCTGGCCCACCTCGCGAACGCCCCGCACGGCCGGTTCGTCCTTGAGCGGCCGGTTGTGTTTGCGCACCGGGGTGGGGAGTGGGCGGACCGGATCGCCGGAAACCGGGCCGTCGCCTACACCCTGCACCACGACACCGACCGCGACCGCTGGTACGTCACCGCCGCCTGGCAGCGCAAAGCCGCACCGCTCCTGCCCCTGGACGCTGCGCTCACGGCCGGATGTGCCGGGGTGGACATGAACGACGACCACCTCGCCGCCTGGCACCTCGACCCCCACGGCAACCCCGTGGGCGAACCCCACCGCTTCCCCTACGACCTGACCGGCACCGCCCAACACCGGGACGCACAGATCCGCCACGCCCTCACCCGCCTCCTGCACTTCGCCCGCCAATGCGGGGTGAAGGCGATCGCGGTCGAGGACCTGGACTTCGACGGTGAGAAGACCCGCGAGAAACACGGCCGCAGGAAACGCTTCCGCCGGCTGGTCTCCCGCTTTCCGACCGCGAGGCTCCGGGCCCGGCTGGTGTCCATGGCCGCCGAACACGACCTCACGATCGTCGCGGTCGACCCCGCCTACACCTCCCGGTGGGGTGCCCAGCACTGGCAGAAACCCCTCACCACCCCACGACGCACCACCACCCGGCACGATGCCGCGAGCATCGCGATCGGACGACGCGCCCAAGGACATCCGGTCCGGCGACGGACGGCACCGCCCCGTGCACACCAGAGCGATGTGCACGGGCATCGGACCGCCCAGGCCCCACCGGACATCCTTGGGCGTGAGGAACCCCGCCCCCGTATACCCGGACCACGGACACGATCCGCGCCGCCCGGACACGGAGCGAACGCGGGCAACCAGAACGCCCAACACCGTTCGGGACGTTCGGCTGAACACGAGTACTGGCAACAGGACTCACTCCCACTCAGTCTCTAGGAACGGTTCAGGTGGAATTGCGCGCAGGACGCAGACGTACGGCCGTGGTGGCGGGGGGCCTCCGCGGCCCTTCTGCTGGGCGGTGTTCCGGGCGGGGCGGCCCAGGCCACACCGGCCGGTGAGGTGGCGGACGGGCGTTCCGGGGCGGTGGCTCCGGGCGCGGGCGTCGCCGGGGCCAAGCCGGCGAAGACGGTGCGAACGATGACGCTGATCACCGGCGGCCGCGTCCTTCTGGACGGCGCCGGCCAAGTGGCCGGGGTGCAGCGGGCGAAGGGCCGCGAGCGGATACCGTTCTCGGTCCGCACCGTCGACGGGCACACCCGGGTGGTGCCCGGTGACGCCCAACTGCTCCTCGCACACGGCAAGCTGGACGCCCGGCTGTTCGACGTGACCCAGCTGGTGGCGGACGGCTACGACGACGCCGGCCGTTCCGACCTACCGCTGATCGTCACGTTCCGGGGCGAGAAGGCGCCCTCGATGAGCCCGTTCACCGGGGCCGGGGCGAGGATGGGGCGCCCGCTTCCCGTCGTCAACGGCAAGGCGATGCGCCCCGTGAAGAAGCGTGGCGCCGCCTTCTGGAACGCGGTGACCGACGCCAACACCAACACCCACACCGGGTTCACCGCCTCGACGGCGGTGGAGAAGGTGTGGCTGGACGGCAGGCGCCGGGCCGCCCTCGACAAGAGCGTGCCGCAGATCGGCGCGCCCGCGGCCTGGGCAGCCGGCTACGACGGCACCGGCGTCAGAATCGCCGTACTGGACACGGGTATCGACACGACCCACCCCGATCTGGCGGACCGGGTGATCGCGGAGAAGGACTTCTCCGGTTCCTCCGGTACCGGCGACAAGCAGGGCCACGGCACCCATGTGGCGTCCACCGCGGCCGGTACGGGCGCCAGGTCCGGGGGCGCGTACAAGGGCGTCGCCCCGGGTGCCCGACTCCTGAACGGCAAGGTCCTCGACGACAGCGGCTTCGGCTCGGACTCCGGCGCCATCGCGGGCATGGAGTGGGCGGTCGCCCAGAAGGCCGACATCGTCAACCTCAGCCTCGGCGGAACGGACTCCCCCGGTATCGACCCGATGGAGGAGACCGTCAACCGGCTCTCCGCCGAGACGGACACCCTCTTCGTCGTTGCGGCGGGCAACGAGGGCGAGTCGGGCGAGGGGACCGTCGGCTCGCCCGGCAGCGCCGACGCCGCGCTCACCGTCGGCGCGGTCGACGCGGACGACCGGCTCGCGGACTCCTCCGGCCGGGGCCCGAGTCACGGTGACGGCGGCGTCAAGCCCGACCTGACCGCGCCCGGCGTCGGGATCACGGCCGCCGCGGCCGCCGGCGGCGTCCTGGAGGAGCTGTTCCCCTCCGACGTACCCGGCTACCTCACCATCGACGGCACCTCCATGGCGACCCCGCATGTGGCGGGCGCCGCCGCGATCCTCGCCCAGCGGCACCCCGACTGGAGCGGCGAGCGCATCAAGGCGGTCCTCACCGGTTCCGCGAGGCCGGGCCCGTACAGCTCCTTCCAGCAGGGCACGGGCCGCACCGACGTCGTCCGGGCGCTGGAGCAGAGCGTCGTCACCGAGCAGGGGCCGATCGGCTTCGGCCGGCAGCAGTGGCCGCACGGCGACGACAAACCGGTGACCCAGCCGCTCACCTACCGCAACCTCGGTACCGAGCCGGTCACCCTGGAGCTGTCCGTCGACGCCTTCGCGGTGGACGGCAAGCCCGCCGCCGAGGGCATGTTCACGGTGTCACCGCAGCGGCTCACCGTCCCGGCGGGCGGCGAGGCGAACGCCTCCGTCACGGCGGACACCCGCGCCGGCAGCGCCGACGGCACCTTCGGCGGCTCGGTGGCCGCCGCCTCGGCCGACGGCAGGATCCAGGTGCGCACCGCCGTCGGCGTGGAGCGCGAGGCCGAGTCGTACGAGCTGACGCTGAAGCACATCGACGAGAACGGCGAGCCGACCGGCGACGCCCTCACCTCCGTCGCGGGCTTCGACACCGACTTCTACGCCGACCACGCCCCCGGGCAGGACGGCGCACTCACGGTGCGGCTGCCCAAGGGCGACTACACCCTCAACAGCGCGATCCACCCCCTGCTCACCTCGCCCACCCACGCCATGCTGGCGCAGCCGAGGCTGCGGCTCGACAAGGACACCACCGTCACCGTCGACGCCCGGCAGGCACAGCCGGTGGAGATCACCCTGCCCGACCCGGCGGCCGAGAACAACGACGCCTCGGTCGTGATCGGCTTCGAACGCGGCGAGGGGCTGCGCCGCGCCGGCCTCCAGTACCTTCTGCCGAGCTACGAGGGTGCGCGGTTCGGGCAGCTCGGCTCCGGGGAACCCGTGGACGGGCTCTCCACCCAGTATTCCGGCGGCTGGACCCGCCAGGACGACGAGGGCAGGCCGGTCAACTACCGCCTGGCCTGGGAACGGGGCAGCCGGCTGGGCGGCTTCACCGCCCGGGTCGAGCGGAAGCAGCTCGCCAAGGTCGACTTCCAGGCGGGCGTGCCCGTCGAGGGCCGGCGCGTCCAGGTCGAGCTGTCCCCCCACACGCCCGACGGCGGTCTGGTGCGCACCTTCGTCGACCTGAGGGGGAAGCTGCCGCTGCGGACCACCGACTACATCCTCGACAACGGCGTCGAGTGGTCGTACCGCATGTGGCAGCTCTCGGGCGAAGGGGACGAGACGGTCTTCGAGAACTTCCTCATGAGGATGCCCAGGACCTGGGAGGCGGGCCGCGACTACCGCGAGCTGTTCAACGTCGGCGTCTTCGGCCCCGCTCTCGGCGGGCCGGGGGACGGCGGACCGGAGCGGGGATACCCCGGTGCCACCCGGAGCGGAAACGTCATCAGGGCCTATCTGCCGCTGTACGGCGACGGCGCCGGGCACTGGGGCACCAGCGGCCAGACCTCGGCGCGGTCCTCGCTGGAGGCGGCGGCAAGGAGATCCCCGACGACCACGGCGTCCCCCCGACCGACGGTGTCACCGAGTACACCGTTCCCGCCGGGGAGAGCGCGTACCGGCTCACCGTGGACAGCTCCCGTGACCGGGCGGTGCACCCGCTCAGCACCCGTGTCCGCGCGGAGTGGACCTTCCGCTCCGGCGAGACCTCCGGGGACGAACCGGCCCGGCTGCCGCTGTCGGTGATCCGCTTCTCGCCCGAACTGACCCTGGCCGGCACGGCGAAGGCGGGCGAGCGGTTCGAGGTGCCCTTCAGCGTCGAGGGCGCGGCCGCCGGAACACGGCCCGCGAAGCTCGCCTTCGAGGTGTCGTACGACGAGGGCGCCACCTGGCAGCCCGCCGAGGCGGTTGGCGGCACGCACCTGTCGCTGCGGCATCCGGCCGGGGCGGGCTCCGTCTCACTGCGGGCCGAGCTGACCGACCGCGACGGCAACACTCTGGCGCAGACGATCGAACGCGCCTACACCACCACCCGGTGACCCCCCGCGCCCGGGTCGGCATCGACGCCGCCCCGGGCGTGGCTCCGGCGAAGTGACGTGCCGTCCGCGCGGAAGGGGGCACTAGCGTGCCCGGCATGACCACCCCCGGCACCACACCCGTAGCCCGGCCCCCGGGGCCCGAGACGTGACCCCGCTCGTCGTGGCCGCGGTCCTGGTCGCCGCGCTGACGCACGCCACGTGGAACGCGATCGCGCACACGATCAAGGACCAGCTCGTCGCCTTCACTCTGATCTGCGGGGGCTCGGCGGTCCTCAGCGCGGTCGTCGCCTGCTTCGTCCCTCTGCCGGACGCGGCGGCGTGGCCGTATCTGATCGTCTCCGCACTGCTCCACGTCGGCTACATGGCCCTGCTCATGCGCTCGTTCACGCTCGGGGACTTCGGCCAGATGTACCCGATCGCGCGCGGCACGGCCCCGCTGGCGGTGACGGTCGCGGCCGTCGTCCTCGTCGGCGAGACGATGGACGCGTGGCAGACGGCGGGCGTCGCGGTCGCCTCGGCGGGGCTGACGGGGGTGGCGCTGTGGGGCATACGGGGCCCTCGTACGGCGCGCCAGTGGCCGGCGCTGCTGGCCGCGCTGGCGACGGACCTGTCGATCGCCGCGTACACGGTCGTGGACGGGGTGGGCGTACGCAGCGCGGGCTCACCGATAGGCTACATCGCCTGGCTGCTGATCCTCCAAGGCCTCCTGATCCCGGCCTACGCGCTCTGCGCCCGCCGGGGCCGCCTCCTCCCTCAACTCCGCCCGCACGCCCGCCTGGGCCTGCTCGGCGCGGCCCTCTCGATGCTCGCGTACAGCCTGGTCCTCTGGGCCCAGACCCGCGCGCCGCTGGGCCCGGTCTCAGCGCTGCGGGAGTCCTCGATCATCGTGGGCGCGGTCATCGGAACGGTGTTCTTCAAGGAGCGCTTCGGGGCGCCGAGAATCGTGGCGGCGGCGCTGATGGTGGCCGGCATCGGCCTGATGCTGCACGCGGGCTGACGCAATCGGCGCAGGGCACTCAAGATCGCCGGCGCAGCGAACGATTACACAACCTCATGATTGGTTACTGGGAGAGCCCATTGGGTTCGGCGGGTCGTGGTGGGGGTGGCAGCGGGTGAGGAAGTCCTGGAGCTCCCGGTGGCGGAACTGGTAGGCGATCCCGGCGGTGCGCGTCAGACCTACATGGCAGCACCAGTCGAGGAAACGTCCGAGGCGCCAGGGCAGTGGCTGGTCGGACCACCAGGGGCGGGTGCAGAGGAGGAAGGCCATGTAGCGGACACCTGCGGCGCCGAGGGCGGGGCCCGCGCCGGTCCTCAACAGGGGGCCGAACGCACGCCAGGGCCTGAACAGCGAGTCGAGCGTGCTCCGGTAACCCTCTCTGAACAGGCGGTGGTAGAGGAGTGCGAGCACGCGCCCGCCGCCGAGACCGAACAGGAGCATGTAGATGGGTACTGCCCCGGGCGCGAGCGCGGGGCCCAGGGCGAACCAATAGAAAGGGACGAACAGAAGCCCGACCACGAGGCCGATCGCGAACCCGGTCACCAGGTCGTCCCGCACCATGCCGCGCGGCGACGCGTTCCCGTATGACCTGCGAACTTCGGGTACGTCCGAGAGCACGCCCGCCAGCCCGAATCCGACCATCGCTCCGCCAACGAGCCCTACTACCAATCCGTATGCGATCCCGATCGCCGGCCCGACAACATTCCCCATGTCGACCACGACTGCGAACACCCCCCAGAGAACCCCGCCCACCAGCCCGTTCACGAACTGGCGTCTTCCAGCAGGGGTTCTGGATACTCGTTCCAGCCGAGACGGTACGGGCCAGGGAGGGATTCCTATGAGAAGACTGGCCACCACCATGAGTGCCACATTCGTTGCATACACATTCCAGGAGTCGAGCAGGGCGGCAGGCAGGTCAGCGGTCGCCCACACCGCGATGACCAGGAGGACGTGGACGGTGCGGGCCCGGCGGCGGCCGGTGAGCGGCCACAGTTCGTGGAGTACGAGATCGGTGCCCGACAAACGCCGTCCGGCCACTTCGCCGGCGCTGATGGTGTTGTTGGCATGCAGGTAGCGGGCGAGGACTGTCAGCCAGGTGCGAACCTGCAGCTGGGTGTAGGGCCCTGTCGTGCCGTCCGCCGAGGAAGCGGCGGAGATGAACAGATTCAGCAGATGATCCCGGATCTGCTCGGGGGTTTGCAGGGTGGCCGCGAGGAGGTCTGCGGGATCACGGACCCACCTACCGTTGTCGAGGCGACGTTCGTCGTAGACGGCGAGAGCTATGGTCAGCCGCCAGGGTGTGGACAGGCCCAGAGCCAGTGGACCGGTCGGGGCGGCCCGGAGGACGTTCAGGACGGGGTCCCAGCGGGCCGGGTTGCAGGCGCGGGCGGTGATGAACGCCATGGTCCCGGCCAGGCTGACGGGGTCAATGTCGATACGGGCGGCGTCCTGCGCCCACAGCCCCTCAGCTTCGAGCTGCGCGTAGCGGGTACTGCGGCAGGTGAGGACAAGCCGGCCCTTGGCGGTGCCGTCTCCGTCTCCGTAGGTGTTCATGGCCGCCAAAGCAGCTGCAGCGCGAGAGCCGTACTCGGGAGTCCCATCGACATCCATTTCGTCGAGCCCGTCAAGCACGGGGATGACCAGTCGGCCGGTGACGAGGGCGACTGCCTCGGTGGGGTGCAGGCGGTAGGTACGGGTGAGATGCTCGGCGAGCCAGTCCTCCAGCGTGTTCCGGCTGGGGTCGAAGGTGGATAACGAGAGGCGTACAGGAACGGGGTCACCCGGCTCCCGGGCGGCGAGGAGGCGCAGCATGAGATGGAGGGCGAGTACGGTCTTGCCGGCTCCGGGCGCGCCGGTGATGACGAGGCGGCCGGGCTGAAGATCACGGTAGTAGGCAGCGGCCTCCTCCAATGTGCCCTGGAGTTCTGCGCCTGTGGCGTGGTGGGCGGGGGAGGGCAGGAGGGTGAACTCGACGTCGATGGTGCGGTCGCTGCCGCCGAGGAGGCTCTGGCGGGCTTCTCTTTCGCGCTTCCTGATGTGGTCGGCGAGCAGCTTGGTGAGTCCGGCGGTGTCGATGTCCTGCGGGAGGTGGGGGCGGTTCGCCTGGTGCATGCCCACCATCGTGAGCATCAGGCCGAACAGCCCGACCGCCAACCCGCCTGGGTCCACCTCCCCGGTTCCCGCCCGAACAGCTAGGGCGCCCGCCACCCCCACGGCCGCCACCGCCAGCGCCGGCCATGTCCACCACGGCTGACGTGCCGTCCTCATGTGCCCACCCTCACCGTTGTCCTCGTTGAAACCGAACGCCGTAACGGTGTCCAAGGGGCCGTTGTCACCAACACCCCGACCTTCTCGGGGCGCCCGGCCCCGAGAAGGTCCGCCGGTTCGGGGATTTCAGGGTTCGCCCTGGTCACCCGCTGCGTCGGCGGAATCGAAAAGCGGCGGCCGCGACAAGGGTGCCCAAGGCGGCAGTTCCCGTAGCCAGCGGGATCAGACTCGTGACGCCCTGGCTGCCCGTCGTAGCCAGACTGCCGGAGGGGCCGGCAGTCGTAGCCGGGCTGCCGGCTGAGCCGGCCGAGTCCTCCGTGGGCGCCCCCGCCCGCACGCCTTCGCTCGGGCTCTGCGACCCAGTGGTGCCGGAGGTGGCCGTATCAGGCGCCTTGGAGGGGGACGGCTTGGTCGTCGTTCTTGTTTCAGTGATGTCGAACGATGCCACGGTGTTGTTCTGCCCACCGTCCAGCTTGCATGGCACTTCGACTGTGAGGTTGACGGCGCCACCCACGGAGACGTTCGCGATCAGGTCACCGACGGTGATATTCGCCGGGCCCGGTCGGCTGAAGGTGAGCTTCGGCGCGTCGCCGGTCGCCTTGATCACGAACGGTCCGGACGCCGGGACGTCGGTCCTGGCCACATGGAACGGCACTGTGCGGTGAGTGTCGCCCTCCGGCGCCGACACGCGGACCTTCGCTTTCACGGTGCCCTTGATGGTCTTGACACCGAAGTTGCGCAGCTCCCTCGCGTCAGCCGCGGTCACCGGAACCTCCACACGGATGACGAATTTCGGGGTGGGCGTGCCGACCACAGCCAACTTCGGGACATTCGGGATGAAATTCACCGTGCCCGACCAGTGGATCACCGAAGCCGAGCATGTGTACCGCAGTTTGCGCGATACCGAGTCCGCGGCTGCGGGACCGGCTCCGAAAACTCCGATGCTTGCGCCCGTAACCCCTAAGGCCATCGTCAGCCCCAGAGCCCTTCGGGCCACTCGACCGCTGGGGGCGGCACGGGATGTCCTGTGCCGCTCACGCAGGTTCTGAATCAGGTTGTCGCTCGCCATGATGATCCTCAGTCAGGTTCTTGGGTCTCTGGACAAGGCCCATGCGCCCCCCAGAGGGACGGTCGTGGGTCCGCTCCGGCTCTCAGCCGTGCTGGGGACCAGAACCCGCCTTGCCTGGCGCTCGGCGGATCCGGCCTCCGACCTTAGGACTGGATGGCGCACCGAAAATTGTGCCTGCGCGTACAGAAGTTCTCACAGCATGCAACGCTTGATGCCGTGAGCGCGGGAACCGACTCTGGATATACCCGGCGAAAAAGCTGCGGCGAAGGGAGACTTCGATGGCCTTGGGAACTTACGTTGTGGATTCGTTGACAACCGGGGACATGACGTGGCGTGAGCGCACCGACTTCTGGAGCGAGCATGTGACGTCGTATCAAGGCCGGATGGACTACGGGTACCCGCCCACCGACGACTTTCGTGCGGGAATCATCTGCCAGCGCACTGACATCTATCAGCTCTCCATGTTCTGGTCGGACACGATCAAGTACGCCCGGACCGCGAGCCAGGTGCGGCACGACCCGGGCGAGGACTACCGCTTTCTGCTACCGGTCGCCGGGGAACTGGTGCTGCGGCAAGGGGACCAGGAGGTGCGGCTGACGCCAGGGGCCGGGTGCTTTCTCACGTTCGCCGCACCGTTCGAGATGCTGCAGGACGCCTCCTTGCGGGCGCTCATCATGTCGATCCCCGCCCGGGAGGTGAACACTCGATTGAACCGGTCGTCACCGCTCACCGCAGGCCTGGATCTGACCTCCGGTCTGGGCCGGGTGGTGGGCGACATGCTGACCGGTCTGCACGAGGAGCGCGACACCCTCACCGGCGGCCGGTTCGACGCGGTGTCGGACCGTCTGGTCGAGCTGCTGTGCATGCTCGCCGCAGGCGATGACCGCCCCACCGCCCCGGGCCATCTGGACGAAGTGGAGGCTGTGGTCCGCCGGTACATCCGCGAACACGCGGCCGACCCTGACATGACCGGCACCACCATGGCGCAGGCGCTGGGCTGGTCGCTCCGCCAGGTGCAACTGGCCCTGCATCATGCGGGGACGACCCCCCGCGAGCTGATCGGCGAGGAGCGGCTGCGGTTGGTACGGGACCGGCTGCGGGCACCCGTGTACCGGCATATGACGATCACCGAGCTGGCGTACGCGTCGGGCTTCTCCTCCGCGAGCGCGCTCAGCACGGCATTCCGGCGGCGCTTCGGGATATCCCCCCGCGAGATGCGGCACGCAGGCCCCCAGCCCATGTGACCCGCCGGCCATCCGCAGTGCCGTCGAGGAGCGCAGCCGGTCACGCAGGGCCCGGAGGAGGGTCCCCCGGGGGCCGACGAAGCAGACTGGCGCCGCAGGTGGAAGGCGGCGGCCCGCACCGCCGCGTGCTCCTCCCCGCGCGGCGGGTAGGGCTGCCCGGTCAGGTCCGCGACTTCCGGCCAAAGGCGGCGGTCCACCCACTCCCGGCCCGTCTCCAGCCCGGCGAGGTAATCGCACTCCAGACCGGTGCGGGAAGCAAGGTCGTCCCGCGTCAATTCCCGGTGGCGGCGCCAGGCAGCCAGGCGGGCCCCGATCGGGCCGCCACGGCCGCTCTACCGAACCCGGGGCGGTTCATGGCGATGCGCTTGCCTTACTTCAGAAGTAATCGTCTCGGCGCGCCCGCGCGGGCAGGATTGATGATCTCTCCGCGTCGGAGGACGCGGATCAGGACGGAGAGGTCAGTTATGTCCATAGCCGCACCAACGAACACACGCACTGTAGTTGAGGAGTTGCTGCGCAGAATCGGCGAGGGCGACCCCGAGCGCATCGCCGAGCTGTATGCCGAGCAGGGCGATTGGAAGCTCGACTGGCCGGAGGCCGAGCACGGCCGTACTGCCACGCCGTGGATCCGTCACCGCTCCACCCGGGCCGACGCGGCTGCCCACTATCGCGAGCTTGCCGAATACCACGTGCCAGAGTAT
This sequence comes from Streptomyces sp. NPDC088124, assembly GCF_040685895.1. Lineage (NCBI taxonomy): Bacteria > Bacillati > Actinomycetota > Actinomycetes > Kitasatosporales > Streptomycetaceae > Streptomyces > Streptomyces sp. NPDC088124. The sequence goes on from NZ_JBFBJB010000084.1 coordinate 26,991, forward strand.
GTGGCCACTGAGGTCGAGCACATCCTCATCGACGGTATCGACGCGGTCGTGCTCGGCGAGATCCGTCAGACCGCCCGGCCCACCGGACGTGCGTATCACGCTCGGTTCGCTCTGCATCTAACTGTCGAAGACGGCCTTGTCACCCGGCACCATGTCTACGAAGACAGCCTGGCTGTCGCCCAGGCATTCGAGGCGGAGAATTGGTGAAGCGCCGCTGGGGCGGGGCAGGACACTCCGAACGCAGCGCCAGCAAGCGCCGACGCCCATCACACACCGCGCAGGGCCTCTGACCTGCGAGATTCAATACTGCATGAACGCGGCTTCACATCGATCCTGGTGGGCGCGGTCATCGGAACGGTGTTCTTCCAGGAACGCTTCGGGGCGCCGAGAATCGTGGCGGCGGCGCTGATGGTGGCCGGCATCGGGCTGATGCTGCACGCGGGCTGACGCGAACGCGGCCCAGACGGCGGGGGTGACATGGAGTACGGGGCCGGCGGGGTCCTTGGAGTCGCGGACGGCGACGACGGTCGGGACGTTGAGGGCGACTTCTATGCACTCCTGCCCGGCATTTCCACCGCTGTAGCTGGACTTGACGAACTCGAAGGGCTGCACGGGGCGCTACGGCTCCTCCCGGACGACGTCTGCCTGGAAGGCATCCCAGGCCATCGAGGTGATGCGGAGAACCGGTCCGGTGCGGCGCTTGGAGTCGCGTACGGCGACAGTGCCGGATACGTTCCGGGCAATCTCGACACACTCGCCACTCGGGTTGCTGTAACTGGACTTCGTGAACCTGAAGCCGGACACACTCACTCGTTCATTCCCTTGCCGATGTCTTGGATGAGGCGCACGGAGTCGTAGGGCGACAGGCTGATCGCGCAGAGGTGCCTGAACAGGTTCCCGTATGCCGCACTGTCCTCCACGCCTTCGACCCAGTCCGTGGAGTGGAGACCGTCCATGTGCACCACGTCCATCGCGCCTTCTTCCGCGAAGGACAGCATGTTGAAGGGCCCTCCCATGCCAGGGTATCCACCTGTCCGGAAGGGCAGCACTTGAATACGGACATGAGGCAGTTCGGCCAGCTCACACAAGCGCGCGAGCTGGCGTGCCATCACCTGCGGCCCACCCATGAGCTGGCGGAGCGCCGCTTCCCAGATCACCGCGTGTACGTGAAGGGGACGTTCACCATGCAGACGCGCCTGACGTCTCCGCCGGACATCGACAACTTCCTCGATTCGGTCCATGTCATCGACCGAGATCCCGGCCACCACCGAGGCACGGATGTACTCGGGAGTCTGGAACAACCCTGGGATGAGGGACAGTTGCCAGAGGCGCACGCGGAGCGCCGCATCCTCCATGGCGATGTACTCGCGAAGATTTCCGCCCGCACAACTGACCCACCAGCCCTTCGTCCGGCGGCGCTCGCGATCGAGCTTGGCCAGCCCCAGCAGGCCGGTGACGACCTCGTTGTCCTCAACCCCGTACAGCTTGCACAACGCGATGATGTCCGGATCCCGGAAGGGCACCCAGCCCCGCTCCATCTTCGCGACCTTGGCCGTGTGAGCGCTGAGCACTTCGGCCGCTTCCGACTGGTTGAGGCCGACGGCCTCTCTGAAGGCGAGTAACTGGCCGCCCAACTGGCGTGCCAGGACCGTCGATACCCGATTTCCCGCCTTCACGTGCCGGTTCGCCATCACGCATCCCCTCCTCGCGTCAGCACAGTCTGCAACAGTCGCGCGACGCTCAGCAATCACACTTCCGGGGAGAATTCGTCCCGTGCAGTTGTCCGGCCACCAATCCGGCCGCTACGTTCAGTACGCAACCGCTCGCACTGCGGAGCCACTTGGTGGAAGTGCACCGCCCTGCCCTGCGCCGGAACCGGCATGCAGGGGGACGGCATCGCCACCGCCACGCGCACCCCGTACGGGCAGATCCCGACCGCACACGGAGGTGCGCGTTCATGACCGCAGCCCAGGAAGTACCGCTTCCCGAGCCGGAGTTCGGGCCGGAGTTCGGGGCCGTCCTTCAGAGGGACTCGCTCGACCACACCCCCGTCGCCGGCAGTGTGAGCATGGCCCGGCACCGTGCGGGCCGCCTGCTCACCGAGTGGGGGCGGCCGGAGCTGGCCTGGTCGGCGGCGCTGCTCGTGAGCGAACTCGGTACCAACGCCCTGCTGCACGGCTGTCTGCGCGACCGGTTGTTCCGGGTACGGCTGGCGCTCAGTGCCACGATGCTCCGTATCGAGGTCAGCGACCCGCGCAGCGAACGGATGCCGAGGACGCGGGTCGCCGTCGACGAGGAGTGCTTCGGGCGGGGGCTGCTCATCGTGGAGCAGGTCGCGGACCGCTGGGGCGTCACGCCCCGCACCGTCGGCAAGACCGTGTGGTGCGAACTGTGGACGTGGTGAACGACCGCGCCTTGGTTCCCCGACGCCGGAACCTGTCAGGATCCCCGCATGGAGATCCGTCGCATCGCGCAGGCCGAGGCGGTCCACGCCGCCGGACACCTCTTCGACACCCCACCGGTCCCGGAGGCGACCGAACGGTTCCTGGCCGATGAGCGCCATCACCTCCTGATCGCCTACGTGGACGGCGCCCCGGCGGGGATGGTCACCGGGGTGGAGATGACCCATCCGGACAAGGGGACCGAGATGTTCCTGTACGAGCTGGGCGTGGACGAGCCGTTCCGCGGGCGGGGTGTCGGCCGGGCGCTGGTGTCGGCGCTCGCGGATCTGTCGCGGGAGCGGGGCTGCTACGGCCTGTGGACCGCCACGGACGAGGACAACCCGGCGGCGCTGGCGACGTACCGGCGCGCCGGCGGCGTCCCGGAAGCGGGGCAGGTCGCGCTCACCTGGACGTTCGATCTGCCGTAGGGGAACGTGCCGGAACCGCTTCCGAGGCGGCCTGTCCGCCGGCCGCGCGGCACCCGCGGTACGACCGGTGTCAGGACCAGGCGATCTCGCCGTGGCGGTCGACGAAGCGGCCGGTTCCCGCGCCGGGTCCCTCGGTGGCGAGGGTGACGATCGCGTCCGTGCCCTCGGTGACGGTCTGGGGGCCGCTGTGACCGTTGAGGTCGGTCGCCGTGTAGCCGGGGTCGGCGGCGTTGACGCGGATGTCCTTGAGGCCCTTGGCGTACTGCGTGGTCAGCATCGTCAGCGCCGCCTTCGAGGAGGTGTACAGCGGCACGACGACATGCGACTCGGGCCGGCCGGGGTCGTGGGTGAAGGCCAGGGATCCCATGCCGCTGCTGACGTTGACGATCACGGGGTCGTCCGAGCGGCGCAGCAGCGGCAGGAACGCGGTGGTGGTGCGGACGACGCCGATGAGGTTGACGTCGAGGACGGCGAGGGCGTCGGCGGCGGTGAGGTCGCCGGGGTCGCCGACGGGGCCGTGGACACCGGCGTTGTTGATCAGAACGTCGATCCTGCCCTCGCGCCCGGCGACGTCCGCGGCCGCGGCGGCCACGGACGCGTCGTCGGTCACGTCGATGAGGACGTGGCGTGCGCCGAGCGCGTCGGCGGCCTCCTCGCCCTGCTCGCGGTCGCGCGCTCCCAGGATCACGGTGTGGCCGCGCTCGATCAGGCGACGGGCGGTCTCGCGGCCGAGACCCTTGTTGGCTCCGGTGATGAAGGTAATGGTCATACGTTCGATACTGGCCCCGGTCATGGAGGCGGACCAGGGACGCTTCGACGGTAGGAAGACCGGTACCACCGTTCCTAGAGACTGAGTGGGAGTGAGTCCTGTTGCCAGTACTCCTGCTCGTGCTCAGCCGAACGTCCCGAACGGTGTTGGGCGTTCTGGTTGCCCGCGTTCGCTCCGTGTCCGGGCGGCGCGGATCGTGTCCGTGGTCCGGGTATACGGGGGCGGGGTTCCTCACGCCCGGGGACACCCGGTGGGGCCTGGACGGTCCGATGCCCGTAACGATCACTCCGGTCGTTACGGGGCGGTGCCGTCCGTCGCCGGACCGGATGTCCCTGGGCGCGCCGTCCGATCGCGATGCTCGCCGCATCGTGCCGGGTGGTCCTGCGTCGTGGGGTGGTCAGTGGTTTCCGCCAGTGCTGGGCACCCCACCGGGAGGTGTAGGCCGGGTCGACCGCGACGATCGTGAGGTCGTGTTCGGCGGCCATGGACACCAGGCGGGCCCGGAGCCTGCTGGTGGGGAAGCGGGAGACCAGCCGCCGGAAGCGCTTGCGGCGGCCGTGTTTCTCGCGGGTCTTCTCCGCGTCGAAGTCCAGGTCCTCGACCGCGATCGCCTTCACCCCGCACCGGCGGGCCCAGTGCAGGAGGCGGGTGAGCGCGTGGCGGATCTGCGCGTCCCGGTGAGCGGCATTCCCGGCCAGGTCGTAGGAGAAGCGGTGGGGTTCGCCGACGGGGTTGCCGTGGACATCGAGGTGCCAGGTGGCCAGGTGGTCGTCGTTCATGTCCACCCCGACACATCCGGCCGTGAGCGCCGCCCCCAGCGGCAGGAGCGGTACGGGCTTGCGCTGCCAGGCGGCGGTGACGTACCAGCGATTACGGTCGGTGTCGTGGTGCAGGGTGTAGGCGACGGCCCGGTTCCCGGCGATCCGGTCGGCCCACTCCCCACCCCGATACGCGAACACCACCGGCCGCTCAAGGACGAACCGGCCGTGCGGAGCGTTGGCGAGGTGAGCCAGGGGCGCGGGGAGTCTGAGGGAGAGCTGTCCTTCGGGGGTGATACGGATCGTCTCGTTCCCGTACCGCTTGCCCGACTCACCGTCCGCCGACAGGAACAAGCGCGCCGCCACCCACCGACGCCGCCACTCCACCTCCGTCAGCCGCGCCTCCGGGAGATGGTGACGGGCGTTCGCCAGACGCTTACCACCCCGCACCACCCGCACCCGGCCCGCACGCCAGTCCGCCACCGCCCGCGCGTGCCGCGCCTCCAGCACCGTCAGGCGGCGGGACATGGCGTGCCACTCACGCCGGGAGCGGTACCCACCCGGCGCACGCCCGGTGCCCTTCTCACCGACCGGCAGGGACAGGCGGTGACGGACCGCCGCGATCCCCGCCTCCAGACCACGGATATGCGCGGCCAGGCCCCGGCGCGCCAGCCCCCACTGGTCATGGGTGGCTTTGGTGATACTCCCGGCCCACCGCGACGACGACCGTTCCGTCAACGCCCGCTTGCGTACCGCCCAGCGTTCCGCGTCGTGGTCCAGACCGTCACGGCAGCGGACCGCCAGATCACCCGACGCCAACGCCCCCAGCCACCCACCCACCTCACCCAGCACCCGCTCCTCGACACGCGACAACCGCAGCCGGGTACGCACCGCGACACCGGAAGGGCCGGGAACGACGAACGGCGCGGCCAGTACCCGAAGCTCCGCCATCCACCCCACCCCCTCCACAGCCCCGGTCCGGCGTCCGAAACGGCACCGGCAACCCGTGTCGAACAGGACAACGAACCACCGAAGCAGAAGTCACCCAACCAGCCCCATAACATCCCCCCACCCGAGCGGTACGAGGACCCACCACACAACCCGGACCCACTCCCACACACTCATACATCCCAGAACTCACTTATCCGGCAGCAACTCCAACCCCTCGCGCCCGCGCGCACGCGGCGGGATGCGGGAGGATGGAGGCCATGGCGGCGACACCCGGAACCGGACTGGACGCGATGCTCCGCACGTGGCGGGAGCGGTTGCCCCCGTCGGCCGCCGGGCTGCCGGTGGCCCGCGGGCGCCGGGCTGCCGGGCTGCGCCGCGAGGAACTGGCCGACCTGGCCGGGGTGTCGGTGGACTATGTCGTACGCCTCGAACAGGGGCGGGCCACGACGCCCTCCGCGTCGGTGGCGGCGTCCCTGGCGCGCGCCCTGCAGCTGTCCACCGCCGAACGGGACCACCTGTACCGGCTGGCCCGGCTCGTACCGCCGGCGGACGGCACGATCTCCGACCATCTGCCGCCCGGCATGCAGCGCCTGCTCGCCCGCCTCGGGGACGTGGCGGTCGCCGTGTTCGCGGCGGACTGGCAGCTGGTGAGGTGGAACCGCGGCTGGGCCGCCCTGCTGGGCGACCCCGCCGCCGCGCCGCCCCGGCTGCGTAACTTCGCCCGCGACAGGTTCCCGGTGGACGCCGGCCCCGCCCGCCTCGCGCGGTGGCCCGTGACCGAGGCGGACCCCGACGCCACCGACGTCGCGGTCGTCTCCGACCTGCGCCGCGCCACCGGCCGCTTCCCCCGGGACAGCCGCCTGGCCGTGCTGATCCGCGAGCTGAACGCGGGCAGCGAGAGGTTCGCCGCGCTGTGGGCGACCGGAGGGGTGGCCTCCCACCGAGAGGACCACAAGACGATCCACCACCCGTCGGTGGGCCCGATCAGGGTGGACTGTGACGTCCTGACCGACGGCGACTCCGAGCTCAAGATCGTCGTCATGACCGCCGTGCCCGGCAGTGCGGACGAGACCAAGCTCCGGCTCACCGCCGTCGCCGGCCCACCGGTCGCGCCACACACGGCCTAAATCACCAGCACTGGGCCTAGTACTCCAGTGCGGTTTCGTGATCTATCCAGCGGGTTCGTCGGTGGACCGTCGTCGGTAGTGGCTGCGTCGGGCTGTTGCCTGGTGGCGT
>NZ_JBFBJB010000085.1:0-33136 GCF_040685895.1 Streptomyces sp. NPDC088124
CGCAGGCTCGCGTTTCCAGGCCGGAGTACGCGTCGGCGAGCTGGGCCTGAACCGAGGGTGATTACCTGAGCACAGCAGCAGGCGACAGGCGCCGGACCCGACAGGCTCTCAGCCGACCGCCGTCACCAGCAGTCCCTCGACGCGCCGCAGCGCCTCGCGGACGTTCTCCTCGCCGGTGGCCTCGCGCGCCTCGGCCGGGGTCATCCAGCGCAGCGGGGCGTCGGGCCTCTCCGGGCGGGCCGTGTCCGGCTCCGCCGTGGCCAGGACGTACCGGAGATCGGCATGTTCGTGCGCGGGCTCGCCGCCGCCCGCGGGCACGGGCACGATCACCACCTGGACGAGGGACGCGTCCGGGCAGGGTGTCAGATCGCGGAGCCCGGTCTCCTCGCGGGCCTCCCGCAGCGCGACGTCCAGGGGGTCGGTCTCCCCCGGGTCGCCGTGGCCGCCGACCTGGAGCCAGGTGTTCATCCGGGGGTGCCGGCGCATCAGGACGCGGCCGCTGCCCGGGTGGGTGATCAGGGCCGAGGCCGTCACATGCAGCGGGATGGAACGCAGCCAGGGATCCTCGGCGCCGCGCGCGAGGTCGCGTACGCGGGTGACGTCCGCGGCCTCCGCCGGGTCGTCGGGCCGGTATCCCGCGAGCACCTCGTCGATCCGTCGCCCGGCTGTCCGCATGCGCCTCTCCCTGTTCTCGGTGTTCTCGGTGCCCGGTGGCCACCGCCCCGTCCCCGGCCGTCGCGCGCGGTCCGCGCGGCGGGGTGCCGTGACCGGGGCAAGCGTAAGGAATCGGATGGGCCGGTGTCCTCCGTTTTTCCGGCCCGGTGAGCACAACGGGTCACCGATCACATACGCTGCGCGACATGAGTGGTGCGAGCGGCGGGACGACCGGGGGGCCGATGGCACGCCCCAGGGCCTGGGGCGTGCCGCTCACCGTGCTGTTCACCGTGCTGGCCGCACTGCTGCATGTGCTGGGCTGCGCCCATGGCCCGGTCCCGGCCGCCCCGTCGGCGGGTGTCCCGGCCGGCCTGTCGGTCGTGGCGTACCAGCCGTCCGCCGGTGAGCCCGCGCTCCCGGCCGCCGGATGCGCGGGACGCGCCTCGCACGGGGCGTCGACCTGTACCGACACGGACGAGCCGAGCGTGCTGCCGCAGCGCCCCGACGGGTTCGCCGCGGCGACGGCGGACCGGACCCTGCCGGGGGGCACCGCCGTACGGAACACGGCGGCCCCGCCCGTACACCCGGCGCGCGACGGGGCGCCCGCCGGAGCCGGGGCGGAGCCGGACCACCGGCGGCGCGCGGCGCTCGGGGTGTGGCGGAACTGACGGCGGTCACGGGCCGCTGACGGCGGGCCGGGCGCAGGTGCCGCCCGCGCCGCCCGCGCCGTCCTCACCGTCCGCGACCCCGACGGCCGACCGACTGTTCCGAGTTCACACCACCAGGACCGGGCGCCCCGCGCGTCCGGCCGCAGGAGACCGCGCACATGAATCCGTTCGAAACACCCGCCGACGCACCCGTCGGCGCGTCCGTCAGGACCGCACGCCCCTTCCCCGGACGTCTCGGCGCCCCGTCCGCACTGCCCGCGCGGAGCCCCGCGGGGCTCGTCGGCGACACCCCGACCCTCTGGGTGGGCGCGCCCTTCACCGCCGTGGAACGGGGTTTCTGGGCCAAGCTGGAGGGCCACAACCCCGGTGGGATCAAGGACCGTACGGCGCTGTACATGGTGGCGCGCGCCCGCGAGCGGGGCACACTGCGCCCCGGCGCGCGCATCGTGGAGTCCACCTCGGGCACCCTGGGCCTGGGGCTGGCGCTGGCCGGGGTGGCCTTCGGTCATCCCGTCACCGTGGTCACCGACCCGGGCATGGAGCCGCTGATGACCGGTCTGCTGACCGCGTACGGCGCCGACATCGAGCTGGTGCGGACGCCGCACCCGGTGGGCGGCTGGCAGGAGGCGCGCCGGCTGCGGGTGGCGGAACTCCTCGCCGGGGACCCCGGCGCCTGGTGTCCCGACCAGTACCACAACCCGGACAACGTGGCCGCGTACCGGCCGCTCGCCCATGAGCTGATGGCCCAGCTCGGGCGCGTCGACACCCTGGTCGTCAGTGTGGGCACGGGCGGGCACTCCGCCGGGATCGCGTCCGTGCTGCGCGACCGCTTCCCCGCCCTGCGGGTGGTGGGTGTCGACACCACCGGCTCGACCATCTTCGGCCAGCCCGCGGCGCCCCGGCTGATGCGGGGGCTCGGCAGCAGCATCCATCCGCGCAACGTGGCCTACGGGCTCTTCGACGAGGTGCACTGGGTGGCCGCTCACGAGGCGGTCTGGGCGGCGCGGCTGCTGGCGCGGGCGCGCTATGCCACCGGCGGGTGGAGTGTGGGGGCGGTGGCGCTGGTCGCGCGCTGGCTGGCCCGGGTCCGGCCGGTACGGGAGCGGATCGTGGCGGTGTTCCCCGACGGCCCGCAGCGCTACGTCGGCACGGTGTTCGACGACGCGTACTGCCGTGAGCACGGGCTGCTGGGGGTGCGCCCCGCCGAGGAGCCGGAGGAGATCGCGCACCCGGGCGTGCGGACGGTCACCCGGTGGACGCGGTGCACGACGGTGGTGGATCCGCTCGCGGAGCCCGTCCGTACCCCGAGTGCGGCGACCGACGTGAACGGCGTCCCCGGTACGACGGGAGCCGCCCGGTGAAGCGGGGACGGACACCGCGGACGCCCTCCGGCGGCGCTTCCGGAGCGGGAGCGGGCCGGAACCCGGTCGCGGGGGTGTGGGCCGGCACGCTCTCCTTCTCGCCCGCGGCGCGGCTGCTGATGGCCAACCAGTTCGCCATCAATCTCGCCTTCTACATGCTCATGCCCTATCTCGCGGCGCATCTCGCCGGCGGGCTCGGGCTGGCCGCGTGGGCGGTCGGTCTGGTGCTCGGCGTACGCAACCTCTCCCAGCAGGGCATGTTCCTCATCGGCGGCACCCTCGCCGACCGGTTCGGCTACAAGGCGCCGATCATGGCCGGCTGTCTGCTGCGCACGGCGGGCTTCGCGCTGCTGGGCTGGGCGGACCACCTGCCCGCGCTGATCGTGGCCTCGGCGGCGACCGGGTTCGCGGGGGCGCTGTTCAACCCGGCGGTGCGCGCCTATCTGGCCGCCGAGGCGGGTGACCGGCGGGTCGCCGCCTTCGCGACCTTCAACGTCTACTACCAGGCGGGCATGGTGCTGGGCCCGCCGGTCGGCCTGCTGCTGCTCGCCGCGGACTTCCGGCTGGTGTGCACGGCCGCCGCGGTGATCTTCGCCGCGCTGACGGTGCTCCAGTGGCGGGCGCTGCCGGCCCGGGGCGGCGCGGGGAGCCCCGGCGGGCCCGCGGGGCTGACGGCGCAGTGGCGCACGGTGCTGGCCAACCGGCCGTTCCTGCTGTTCTCCGTCGCCATGATCGGCTCGTACGTACTGACGTTCCAGGTCTATCTGGCGCTGCCGCTGGCGGCGTCCGACGCGCTCGGCCCCGCCGCCGAGAAGGCGACCGGCGCGCTGTTCGTGGTGTCGGCAATCGTGGCGGTGGCGGGTCAGCTCCGGCTGACGCGGTGGGCCACGCGGCGGTGGAGTCCGCACGGGGCGCTGGTGCGGGGGCTGGCCGTCATGGGGCTGGCGTTCCTGCCGCTGGCGCTCGTCCCGGCCGGGGACGGTCGCGGGGCGCGGCTGGGGGTGCTCGCCGCGCTGCTGGCGGCCGTCGTCTCACTGGCCGCCGGGAGCGCGGTGGTCTACCCGTTCGAGATGGACACGGTGGTCGCGCTCTCCGGCGACCGGCTGGTCGCCACGCACTACGGCCTCTACAACACCGTCTCCGGGCTGGGCATCACGCTGGGCAATCTCGCCACCGGTGCGCTGTGGGACCTCGCGGAGCGCCAGGGCGTGCGCTGGCTGCCCTGGACGGTGCTGACGGTGACCGGGCTGGCGTGCGCCTCGGCGGTGGGCGCGCTGGCGCGCGGCGGCCGGCTGGAACGTCCGGTCGCGGGGCCGGTGCCCGTCTGACCGGCCGGGTGCCGTCCCCGCCCGACGCTCCGTGAAGTCCGGGGCATAGCATCGGTTGCCGCAATGGACATCTCTTGGTGGGGAATGGCCGCGCTCGCCGCGGCGGCGACACTCGTCGGCTTCTCGAAGACAGCGGTGAGCGGCGCGAACACGGTCAGTCTGGCCGTGTTCGCCGCCGTGCTGCCCGCGCGTGAGTCGACGGGGGTGCTGCTGCCCGTCCTGATCGTCGGCGATGTGCTCGCGGTGCTCATGTACCGGCGCCACGCCCACTGGCCGACCCTGTGGCGGCTGTTCCCCGCGGTCGCCGCGGGGGTGGTGCTGGGCACGCTCTTCCTGGTTTGGGCGGACGACGCGGCCGTCCGTACCTCGATCGGCGCCATCCTGCTGCTGATGGCCGGGGTCACGGTGTGGCGGCGGCGCGCCGCCCGGAAGGCGGCGGAGGCCGCGGAGGCCGCGGCGGCGGGCGGCGGCAGTGGAGAGGGCGGCGAGGGGGACGGTGACGATGTGTCCGGGGCGCCCACCGGCCGGCTGAAGGCGCGTTCGTACGGTGTGCTCGGTGGCTTCACCACGATGGTGGCCAACGCGGGCGGCCCGGTCATGTCGCTCTATCTGCTCTCGGCGGGCTTCGCGAAGCTCGGCTTCCTCGGCACCTCCGCCTGGTTCTTCCTGATCGTCAACACGTCGAAGCTGCCCTTCAGCGTGGGGCTCGGGCTGATCGACGGGCCGTCGCTGCTCCTGGACGCCGTGCTCGCGCTGTTCGTCATACCGGGCGCCCTCATCGGCAAGGCATGTGTGGACCGGATCGACCAACGGCTCTTCGAGCGGCTGGTGATCGGGGCGACGATTCTCGGGGGTCTGCAGCTTCTGCTGCGCTGACACCGCACGCCGACGCCATCCGATATGTGCGGTTCACGTGGTTTACGGTGCTCTCATGGACGCGGATCACGAAACCGGCCCCGGTACCGAGTCCGGCGCCCACCGCGTGCCGCGCGCCCGGACGAGGGCGGCGGAGCACTGGAGGGCCTTCACCGCTTCGCCCTTTCTCCCCGCCGTCGTGCTGTTGTTCATCGTCTCGGCGGCGGCCGGGCTCTTCGCCGGCTCGTACACGTACAACATGGCGAACCCGACGCCGCACCGTATCCCCGCCGCCGTGGTGGGCCCCACCGACACCGCGGAGGCCCGCGCCTTCGTGGAGGGCATGGAGAAGGCCCTCGCCGCGTCGCTCGAACTCCACCCCTATCCCACGGACGCGGCGGCCCGCCGCGCGGTGGAGCAGCAGGAGGTGTTCGCGATCCTGACGTTCCGGCCCCCCGGAGTCGACTTCGCCGTCGCCGGCGCCGCCGGGGCCTCCGTGGCGCAGGTGCTCACCGAGACGGCCCCCGCGGTGGGCAGAGCGGTGGGGGTGCCCGTACGGATCAGTGATGTCAAGCCGCTCCAGAAGGGGGACCCGCGCGGGCTCGCGCTCTTCTACATCTCACTGGCGGCCGTGATCGTCGGTTTTGTCGGCGCCATCCAGCTGAGCGTCCACGCGCGGGGGCTCAACCCGGGTGAACGCGTCGCGTTCACGGTCGCGTACTCGCTGCTCGGCGCCTTCGCCATCGCCTCGGTGGTCGACTGGCTGCTGGGCGCGCTGCGGCTGCCGTTCGTCGAGTCGTGGCTGATCCTGGCGTTCACCATGTTCACGTCCGGCATGGTGTTCACCATGTTCAACACCCTGATGGGGCGGTGGGCGATGCTGCCGACCTGGGGACTGATGGTGCTGCTGGGCAACCCGTCGTCCGGTGGTGCGGTGTCCTGGCCGCTGCTGCCGTCGGCGCTGGGGCACATCGGGCGCTGGCTGCCGCCGGGGGCCTCGGTCAACGCCCAGCACACCGCGGTGTACTTCGGGAACGCGCAGCATGTGTTCCCGTTCGCCGTGCTGGCCGGCTGGACGCTGGTCTCCTGCTGCGTGCTCGGGTTCTGGCGCCACCGCCACCCGGGCGGCCGGACCACCGAGGACGTGTGACGGGTGCGACCGGACACCGGTGACCGGCACAACCTCTTTGGCCCTTCAGGTGTCTTGGAGGTCAAGCGGCACAGCGCGACCGACGCCGGGCGAACAGAGATCCGGTAAGGACACCTGGCCGAGGCGGTGCCGCGACGACCGATCGCCTGCCACCCTCACGTGTCACCGGCCCAACCGAAACGGGGAACCACACCATGCGTATCCGTCCCGCCCTCGTCGCCCCGGCGGCCACCGCTCTCGTCCTTCTCCCGGTCGCCACCGGCGCCCCGGCCGCCGCCGCCGCGCCCGCCGCGGCTCCTTCCGCGGCCGTCGCCGTCTGCCGCGAGGGGGCCGTCACGGTGACCGCCGCCCGGTCCGCCACCCCCCATGTGGTGCGGATCAGTGTGACCAACAAGGGCCGCGCCACCTGCGTCGTCGACCGCGTCCCCACCGTCACCTTCGGGGATCTCGACGGCGCCGCGCAGCCCGTGCCGCCGGCCGGGAGCGCACCGTACCTGCTGGCCGCCGGCGGCTCCGCGTACGCCGCGGTACGCATGCTCGACCCGGCCGCCGAGGAGTCCCGCACCGTCGCGTACCTGACCGTCGCGGGCGACCCGTCGCACCGCGGCACGCGCTTCGGCGCGGCGTCCGTGGGCACGTCCGGCACCATCCGGGTCTGGGAGCCGGTCACCACGCTGTGGCAGCCCACCGCGGCGAAGGCCGGCACCGCCCTGGCGGACGCCACCCGCTGACGTCCCCGTCCGGACGCCCCGGGCCAAAGGCGGCCAGGGCCCCGGCCCGGCGGGACATCAACGAACGGCCTGGCAGAGTAAAGACACCAACAGCGGCAATACGCATGAGCGAGACGTGTCTGACGAGGGCGGAGTGTGCGGTGTGGAGCGGGAGCAGGAGCGGAACAAAATGGACTCACAGACGGTGGCCGGCGCTCCCTGCTGGGTGAGTCTGCTCGCGCGCGAACTGCCCGCGGCCCAGGCGTTCTACGGTGATGTGCTGGGCTGGACGTACCGCCCCGCCGGGCTGGGCGAGGACTTCTGTGTCGCGCTCTCGGACGGGATGGCCGTCGCGGGGATCGGCGCGCTCGCCTCGTCCCTCCAGGTCGCCGTCGCGTGGACGCCGTACTTCGCGGTGAGCGACGTGGACGAGGCGGCGGCCAGGATCAGGGAGCGCGGCGCCACGGTCGCGGTGGGGCCGCTGGCCTTCCACTCCGGCCGCGCGGCGCTCGCCACCGACCCCGACGGGGCGGCCTTCGGAATCTGGGAGGGCGCGGTGCGCTCCGACTGGACGGTGGGCCGGGGAAGTGCGCCCGCGTGGCTGGAGCTGCGGACGCGCGACACACGGGACGCGGCCCGTTTCTACGGTCAGGTCCTCGGCTGGGCGCCGGAGAAGCAGGACGGCTTCACACTCGTCCACGAGGACGACCACGCGGTGCTGCGCCAGGACGAGCAGATCGTCGCCAAGATCCGCGGCGGCGCCGTGCAGGCCACACCGGATCCGCAGCTCCGGCCGCGCTGGCATGTCTACTTCCGGGTTCCCGAGGCGGCCGGGTCCGTGGCGGCGGCGCTGGACGCCGGGGGTGCGCTGGTCTCGCCGGAGGACACCTCGCCGGTCCCGCGGGACACACCGTTGCGGGAGGCGACGCTCCGCGATCCGGACGGCGCGCTCTTCACCGTCACCTCGGGCTGACCCACACCGCACATCACTCCGGCGGGACGGTCGGCCCTCACCCTCGACCTGAGGGTGACGGTCTCCGGCCCTGCCGGGGTGTGGCGCGGTCAGACGGGGCGCTCCGGCCCCACTCCCTCGACCTCGAAGACGATCTCGTCCTCGTAACACCACCACCAGCCCTCGCCGGGTTCGTACGAACGGATGAGCGGGTGTCCGGAAGCGGCGTAGTGGGCGGTGGCGTGCTTGTTCTTGGAGGAGTCGCAGCAGCCGATGTGGCCGCACGTCTGACACTCCCGCAGATGCACCCACGTGTCCCCCAGGGCGACACACTCCGGGCAGCTGTCCTCGCTGTCCGGGGTCACCTCCTCGACATCCGCGAGATGGGCGCAGATCGGGCTGCCCGACCCCGCTTCGCTGTTCGCCATCACGCCGCCTGTCCGACCGCACAGGTCTCCTGGAGATCCATTACCCTCACCGTACGACCGGTCCCCCGCCCCCGCCAGCAGAGAAGGCCGCCCGCCGCCTCAGGGCTTGTAGACCTTGCCGGGACCGGCGGTACCGGGGGCCAGCAGCTCGGGGACCGTGACGAAGGTGTAGCCGCGTTCCTTCAGTTTCCCGATGATGCCGGGGACGGCGGGCACGGTGCCGTCGTAGATGTCGTGCAGCAGGATGATGCCGTCCCGGTCCGCCTGGTCGAGGATGCGCTTCTCGATGAGGGCGGAGTCGGTCGTGGCGTAGTCCTTGGCGGTGGCGCTCCACATGATCTGCGCGAGCCCGAGTTCGCGGCTCACCTCGGAGACCTGGTCGTCGGTCCGGCCCTGCGGCGGGCGCATCAGCGTGGGCCGGTGGCCGGTGATCTTCTCGACGGCTTCCTGGGTACGGGTGAGTTCCTCGCGTACGCCGTCCTCGTCCAGCTCCGTGAGGATCTTGTGCGACCAGGTGTGGCTGGCGACTTCATGCCCCTCGTCCGCGATCCGGCGCACGAGATCGGGGTACTTGACGACATGGTTCCTGCCGAGCAGGAAGAAGGTCGCGTGGACCTTCTCCTTCTTCAGGATGTCCAGCAGTTGAGGCGTGTGCGCGGAGGGGCCCGCGTCGAAGGTCAGGGCTATGCAGCGGGCCTTTGCGCAGTCGACGGCGCCGGGGGCGAGGGCCGCCCCCTTCTTCGCGTCCTTCCTGGCGTCCTCGGGGGTGTAGCGGGCGTACGACGTGCAGCCGGCCAGCGTCAGCACCAGTGACACGACCGCCACGACCGCGGTGGAGGCTCGCTTCCCACAGGCCCATAGGTGACGAGACACGACAAAACCTCTTTCTCGGGGCATGCCGCACCCGCGGCCGGGCGTCCACCGGCGGCACCCGGTCCGCTCACGGCATGGCGAAGAACCGGCGCGCCCAGGAGGCGCCGGTGGCGGCAAATGAACCGCGTCGCACTATACACACGAGGTATACACGTGATGCATAGTGGAGTGTGGAGCCCCCGGACCCGGCTCGACCTCCCGTCGGCGCCGGGCCATACGGGGGCCCGAGCCCCTCCGGGGGCTGGAAGGGGGCCGGTGAGGGGCCGGGGAACATTCCGCGCCGGCGCCCCGTTGTAACGGGTGAGGGTGTGGGTGGAACTGAGTCCCCGGGCCCACCTGAGAAAAGCCTGTGGGGAAGATCGTTCGGCTGAAGCCCCATGGAGCGCATCGCCGCGAGGCGACCGCCATCCGCGCCCTCCCCTGACGACCCCGACCGGCGTCCCCCCGTCCGGTCGGGGTCTCGCCATGTCCGGGGAGCCCGGGCAGAACGCGAACGCGGGGACCCCGGCCGCCCGGACCGGTGCGCCCCGGAGCCTCGGGCTGAGAGGATCGGCCGTACGGGACCTCCCCCGAGCCGGGGCGGACCACGGAGGCACGGAACGGCGAGGGCGGGGTGGGGGGACGGTGGCGATGGCGGTCGAGGGCGGAGCGGAGCGGCCCGGCGGGTTCGAGGCGGCCACGGGCGACGGTCCGACGCCCGCCTCAGCGGACCACGAGCGGGCGGCCGAGGTGCGGATCGCGTTCGAGGGGCTGCTCCAGATCAGGCGGCTGACCCACACCGGGCCCGGCGATCCCGCGGCCGTTCCCGCGCCCTGGGAGCTGCGCCGGCCGGTCCGGGCGGTCGCGCTCGCGCTGGAGGCGGCCTCGCTCACCGCGTCGGCCGTGGACGCCTCCGGCGAGCGGACCGCGACGGGGTACCGCGTGACGCCGGGCGAGCGGGCGGGCACCGTACGGGTGGAGTGGCTCGGCCCGCACGGCTCAGGGGCGGCGCGGCAGGAGGAGCGTGCCCTGACGGAGTGCGCCGCCGCGCTGGCACCGCTGGGCTGGGAGGCCCTGCTCTACCGCGGCCCGCGGCGCCGCCGGTTCCTGGAGGTGGAGCCCGCGCCGTAACCCGGGCACGCGACCCGGGCACGTGACCCCGGCACGTGACCCGGGCCCGTAACCCCGCCCACATACCCCCGCCCCCCTGACCCCGCGCCGGGCTCATGCCGCGGGGGCCCGGCGGCACGCGTCGGCATACCGTCGGGCCCCCGTCAGCTCCGGCCGGGTCAGGGACGGTTCAGGAGCGGTTCACGGTCCACTTCTGGTTCGGGGTGCCCGCGCACGTCCAGATCTGGAGCCGGGTGCCGTCGGCCGAGCTGTTGCCGGTGGCGTCCATGCATTTGTCGGCCTGGACGTTCACGATGTCCCGCGCGGCGGAGATCCCCCAGCGCTGGTTCCCGCCACCGTTGCAGTCCCAGAGCTGCAACGGTGCTCCGTCGGCGGTGCTGTTGTCCTTCACCGTCAGGCACTTGCCGAAGGCCCGGATCGTACCGTCCGTACCGACGGTCCACTGCTGGGCGGCGACGCCGTTGCAGTTGTGGAGCTGGATGGGGGTGCCGTTCGCCGAGCTGGCCCCGGCCACGTCCACGCACATGCCACCGATCCCGGTGATGGTGCCCGTGGTGCCGCCGGAGCCGCTGTCGCCCGTGGTGACGCGTACATAGTCCACGACGAGCTGGTTCGGGAAGGGCGTGCTGCCGTCCGGGTCGCCGGGCCAGTAGCCGCCGACCGCCAGGTTCAGGATGAGGAAGAAGGGCTTGTTGAACGCCCAGGCGCGTCCGCCGAGATCTGCGGGCGTCCGGCGCTGGTAGACGGTGCCGTCGACACTCCAGGTGATGGAGTCGGGCGCCCAGTCGACCGCGAAGGTGTGGAAGGCGTCGGCGAACGCCTGGCCGCCCGGGAGGGTGTAGCCGGCGCCGATACCGCCCGAACCGGAGTAGCCGGGGCCGTGCAGGGTGCCGTGGACCGTGCCGGGTTCGAAGCCGACGTTCTCCATGATGTCGATCTCGCCGCTGTTGGGCCAGCCGACGCTGCCGATGTCGTTGCCCAGCATCCAGAAGGCGGGCCACATGCCCTGTCCGCGCGGGACCTTCATCCGCGCCTCGACGCGTCCGTACATCGAGGTGAACTTGCCGGAGGTGTTGAGCCGGGCCGAGGTGTACTCGCACCGGCCGTACCAGCACTGGTAGTTGCCGGGGTTCTCGCGGCGCGCGGTGATGACCAGATTGCCCTGGCCGTCGAGGGCGGCGTTGTTGTTGCCCGCCGTGTAGTACTGCCGTTCGTGGTTGTTGACGTTGTCGCCGGTCTCGATCTGCCACTTTCCGCCGTCGACCGCCGCTCCCGCCGGACCGTTGAAGTCGTCGTTGAAGGTCACGGCCGCCGCGGCGGCGGGGGCGGGGGCCGGATCGGGCACGGCGGCGGAGGCGGGTACCGCCGTCAGCACGCCGGTACAGCAGAGCAGAGCGAGCGCGCACAGCGTCGCTCGGCGTCTCAGGGAGATTCGCACGGGGCATCACATCACTTCACGTGGGGGCATGAGCATGACAAGACGCCGGGCGGCATGCGCGGTGGGCGCAGGGGAAGGGGCCACCTCGGAGAGTTCTGTCCGCCAATGATTTAAGGCAGAAAGTGACGCAGCGTCAAGCAGTTGGTATGGACCAAAGTTCGCCAGGCCTGCCACAACTCCCCCCGTAAATCCTGGCAAACCAGCAACAACAGGGGTGCGCGACCGTCAACCCACTTCACGCCGAGCCCGTGAACCCGTTCGGCAACTTGACCTGCACATGACCGACACGAGCTGTTCACACACCCACACAGGCGCTGTGGAAAACTCCCGCTGAACCGTTTCCTCATGACCACCGCGGCACCGCCCCCACCCTGTGGTCGTGTGCCGCGACGGCCCCCCGGAGAGGACAGCTCCCTCATGTCCCGTCGCCATCTCCCCACCCGACGCGCACTGTTGGCGCTCGGCGCCGCCACCGCGGTGATCGCCGCCACGGCCGCCGCCGCACCGGCGGCCACCCCGTCCCGGATCGCGGCCGCCCCGCCGGCCGCGGTCACGGCGGCCTCCTCCGCCGCGGCCACCGCCGCACTGGACGACACGTACTACCAGAACGCGATCGGCAAGAGCGGGACCGCGC
Source organism: Streptomyces sp. NPDC088124 (assembly GCF_040685895.1). Classification (NCBI taxonomy): domain Bacteria; kingdom Bacillati; phylum Actinomycetota; class Actinomycetes; order Kitasatosporales; family Streptomycetaceae; genus Streptomyces; species Streptomyces sp. NPDC088124. The sequence goes on from NZ_JBFBJB010000085.1 coordinate 12,162, forward strand.
TCAAGTCCGCACTGCACACGATCATCAAGGACCAGACGAAGATCTCGTACGCGGCGGTCTGGGACGCGCTCAAGAACACCGACCAGGACCCCGCGAACTCCTCGAACGTGATCGAGCTGTACACGGGCAAGTCGATATCGAAGTCGAGCAACGGCGGCAACACGGGCAACTGGAACCGTGAGCACGTCTGGGCCAAGTCCCACGGCGGCTTCGGCGAGGCGATCGGCCCCGGCACCGACCTCCACCACCTGCGCCCGGAGGATGTCCAGGTCAACTCCATCCGCGGGAACAAGGACTTCGACAACGGCGGCAGCGCCGTCTCCGGCGCGCCGGGCAACTACACCGACTCCGACTCCTTCGAGCCGCGCGACGCGGTCAAGGGCGATGTCGCCCGGATGATCCTCTACATGGCCGTCCGGTACGAGGGCGGCGACTCGTGGCCGGACCTGGAGCCCAACGAGAAGGTCAACAACGGCTCCAGCCCCCTGATGGGGAAGCTGTCGGTCCTGAAGCAGTGGAGCGACGAGGACCCGCCGGACGCCTTCGAGAAGCGCCGCAACGACGTCATCTACAACCAGTACCAGCACAACCGCAACCCGTTCATCGACCACCCGGAGTGGGTCGAGTCGATCTGGTGACCCGCGCCACGGCGGCGTGCGCCCGCCCCCGCGCCACCTGACGGTCCGCACGCCCCGGCCGGCGACGCGAGCCCACCGATGGACATGTACGCATGAGTCATGCGTACATGTCCATCGGTCGTCGCGGCCACGGAAGTCCCCGGTACCGGGCGCGATCGCCCTGGTTGGCGTCGGGTTGACACATACGCGCGACCGTCATTTATGGCATGAGGAGAATCAACCAGCCCGCGGCATATGCCAGAAGCACCACCGGATCGAGTGTTGCCAAATGCCTTACGAGCACGGGGCGCTTGTGCAACAGTCATAACGGTCCATCATCCAGACCAGGCCGAGCCGCGCCCGTATCGGAGTACGAGATGCCGTCCCCCCTGTTCGCGGACCACCCCGTCCCGCAGCCTGTCGAGCGGGAGACGGTGGACGCGCTCATCGCCAGGACCCGCGCGCTGCGCGGGGACGTGGAGGCGGTGCGCCAGGACAACGGGACGGACGACGAGACCCTGCGGCGCTGGCAGCGGGCGCTCTGCGAGCTCGCGGTACGCCAGCTGGATCATCTGGGCGCACACCTGGACCAGCTCAGGGACGGCCGTCCGGAGATCCTCCCGGCGGACGGCCGCGTCGAGAACTGCCCCGCGGAGGACGGTGCCGCTCCGGACGGCCGTCCCTCCCCGGACGCTCCCCCGCGGGGACAGCGGCACACACCCACGGCATGTGCCACGGGTACGACGGAGGCCGGCGCCGGTCCCCCGCAGGAGGGGCCGGCCCGCGCGGCCCCGGTGCTCGGCCGGGTCGGCAGCGCCGAGTGGAACCTCCTGACCGACGAGGTGAACTGGTCGGAGGAGATGTACGGGATCATCGGCCGGGCGCGTGAGCGCGGGCCGATGACGCTGGACGAGTTGCCCTCCCTGGTCTTCGCCGACGACCAGTCGCTGCTCACCGGCATGGTGACGGACTGTCTGATCGACGGGAAGCCCATCGACGGCGAAGTACGTGTGGTCAGGGCCGACGGCCAGGTCCGTACGGTGCACATGATGGGCGAGCCGGTGCTGGACGCCGACGGCTGCACCGCCTCCTTGTGGGCCGTCCTCCGCGATGTCAGCGCCCTGCGCAGGAGCGAGCGCGCGGTGCGCGAGAGCGGCCGGTCGGTCCAGCGCGCGCACCACATCGCCCAGACCGAGCACCGGCTCGTGACCGAGTTGCAGGAGGCCGTCGTCCCGTCGCGGCGCGGCACGCTGCGGCTGTCGCAGAGCGGCCCGGCCGCGCTGGAGCTGTCCGCGCGCCATCTGCCGTCGGCGGCCGGCCCGCCGGGCGGCGGGGACTGGTACGACGCGCTGGAACTGCCCGGCGGCGAAACCCTGTTGACCCTCGGTGACCTCACCGGGAGCGGCCTCGCGGCGGCCTCCTCCATGGCGATGCTGCTGGGCGCGGTGCGCGGGATGGCCGTGGCGGGGATCGAGCCGGGGGCACTGCTGGGCCACCTCAACCAGCTTCTGGACACCACGGAACAGCCCGTGCTGGGCAGCGCGCTCTGCGCCCGGTACCGGCCGGCGACCGGGGCGCTCTCCTGGGCGCAGGCGGCGTGCCCCGCCCCGCTGCTGTTCCGCGACGGGACGGGGCACGCGCTGACACCGCCGGACGGCGTGCTGCTCGGCGCGACCTCGGGGGCCGGGTACGAACAGGCCGAGGCCCGGCTGGCGCCCGGGGACGTACTGGTGCTGCACACCGACGGACTGACCCGTGAGGGTGACGGCACCGGAACGCGCCGGGACCGGCTCCTGGCGCTGGCGCCCCGGATGGCGGGGATGTCGACGGCGCAGGAGTGGGTACGGGCGATCGGCGAGGAGTTCGGCATGGCCGAGCGCTCGGACGACGCCTGTGTGATGGCCGCCAGGATCGGCGGGAAAACGCGCTGAGCAGCGCCGGGTGGGGCCTTCGCGGATTCCTTCCGTGAGCTGTGAGCCCGCTGTGTTGGCCTATGAGCGGTGAGCCCTTTGTTGTGACGGTGAGCTGTGAGCTGTGAGCTGTGAGCTGTGAGCTGTGAGCTGTGAGCTGTGAGCTGTGAGCGAGTGTGCCGCTCAGGGCCTCAGGGCGTCAGATGTCGGCCCGGCCCGGTTCCGTCTTCCTGCCCGGGCTCTTCGGCAGCGCGTGTGCGATCTCCTCGCGCAGTTCCTCGATCTTCTCGTACCCCGCGTACTGGCCGGTGAGCCGGTACATCTCCCGCAGCCGGTCCCAGGTGCGGTGCGAGGAGGTCTCCCCCATCGACACCAGCGCGAGCCGCGCGTAGCGGTCGGCCTGTTCCGGATCGTCCGCGATGAAGCAGGCGGACGCCAGCGAGATGTAGTCGAAGATCTTGGACCGCTGCCGTCCGCCGCCGCGCAGTTCCAGCGCCTCCTTGGCGTGGCCCTGCGCGATCCTTGCCGCCTTCGGGTCGTGTTCGGCGAGGGTACGGAAGGCCAGCGCCTCCATGCCGTGCAGGTCTGCCTCGTCGAACATCTGCATCCAGCAGGGCGGCGGAACGTCCCCCTTGTCCGAGACGAAGAGGTCCTCCGCCTCACCGAGTGTTCTGCGCATGGCCTGGCCGCGGCCCATCGAGGCCTGGGCCCATGCCTCGATGGTGTGGAGCATGGCCTGGGTGCGGGGGAGATTCTCCTCCCCGGAGCCGGACTTGGCGAGCTTCATCAGATCGAGGGCCTCGTCGGGCCGGCCGAGATGGATCATCTGGCGGGCCGCCCGGGAGAGCGCCTCGCCGGCCCGGGGGCGGTCCCCGCCCTCGCGCGCCGCGTGGGTGGCGATGACGAAGTACTTCTGGGCGGTGGGTTCGAGGCCGACGTCGTGGGACATCCAGCCCGCGAGGACGGCGAGGTTGGCGGCGACGCCCCACAGGCGCCGCTGGAGATGGTCGGGGTGACGGTAGGCGAGCATCCCGCCCACCTCGTTGAGCTGGCCCACGACGGCCTTGCGCTGGAGTCCGCCGCCACGGGCGGCGTCCCAGGCGCGGAAGACCTCGACCGACCGCTCCAGTGCCTCGATCTCCTGGGACCCGATGGGGGCGGCCTCGTAGCGGTCGAACCCGGCGGGTTCCGCGTTCAGGTGATCGTCGGCGGGTGGAGGGCCGGCGGAGGGTGCGGGGTCGGCGTGCAGCCAGTCGGTCAGAGTGCTGGTGAGTACGGTGCCTGCGGTGAGCGCTGCACCCGCGCCCACCAAGCCGCGACGGTTGAGCATGAGGTCCATTCCCGTGAATTCGGTGAGGACCGCTGCCGTCCGGTCGGGCGCCCAGGGCAGGGCGTCGGGGTTGTCCGCGTTCCCGGAGTCCCGTCGTTTCCCCGCGCGTCCGTTCCGTGCGAACCCGAGGTCCTCGATGGTCACGACACGACCGAGCCGCTCGGTGAACAGCGTGACCAGCACTCTCGGTACCGGATCGCGCGGAGTCTCCCCCATGTCGATCCAACGCCTCACCCGCGAGGTGTCGGTGGCCAGTTGGGGGTGGCCCATGGCCGCCGCCTGCCGGTTCACCAACCGTGCGAGTTCGCCCTTGGACCAGCCGGCCAGGCCGAACAGATCCGACAGACGGGTGTTGGGTTCACCGCTCACGTCAAGCCCCCAGGTTCTCGGCTGACTTGACAGTAACGCTCAGTCAGGTACCTGGCGACTATTCGCCAGGGTTCGCCAGGGTGCGCCAGATGGTGTGCCACCCGTTCGCCGGTGTCGAGTAGGAACGCGCCACCCCGGCCCGGCAACCGGACGTACTCCCCAGGGTGCCTCACGGCGGCCGGGGCGGGAAGGCGCCGTAACTCGTCGGCACACGAAGGGATCTGTATCGCCCATGTACACAGCATCGTCCTCCGTGTCCGCCCCGCCCCGGTCCGGGCGTCCGGTCAGCCCGGGCAGCGGACCGTATCTCGACCCCACCCACGCGGGGCGGACTCGGCTCAGGGCGGGGGCGGTCACCCAGACGCTGAGCGGGAGACTCGACTTGTCCGGCCCCCAGGGCGCCCAGTTGCGCATGGCGATCACGGCGGTGCACCGGATCTGCCCCGAGTTCAAGCCCGTTCAGGTCCTGCGCCGCAGCGGACGGTCCGTCCTGCTGGTCGGGACCACGGGGCGGACCAGCGCGGTCGCCAAGTGCCTGCTGGACCACTCGCCCGTCTGGACGGAACGGTTCCGCCATGAAATAACGGTATATCGCTCGTTCGTCCGGAACAGGCCGCCGGTCCGGGTGCCCCGGCTCATCGCGGCGGACCCGGAGAACTGCGCGCTGATCATCGAGCGGATGTCCGGTCGCGCCGCGGCGCTGACCCGCCATCCCACGGAGGCGCCGCCGCGCGCGGACGTACGGGCCGCGCTCGGTGCGATCGCCCGGCTCAACTCCTGGCGCCCGCAGGCCGATCTGTTCGGCGCACCGCTCGACTACGCGTCGCGGATCGCCCGTTACCACGAGCTGGGGCTGTTCACCGACCGGGATCTGGGAGACCTCCAGAAGCTGCTGCACGGTCTGGCGGGGGCCCGGCAGACCATGCGCCAGTTCTGCCACGGCGACGCGCTGCTCTCCAACATCCTGCTGTCGCCGGCGGGCCCGGTGCTCGTCGACTGGGAGCACGCCGGCTGGTATCTGCCCGGGTACGATCTGGCGACGCTCTGGGCGGTGCTCGGGGACGCGCCGGTGGCGCGCCGTCAGATCAGCCAGCTCGCCGCGGCCAGCGGTCCGGTGGCGCGGGACGCGTTCCTCGTCAACCTGATGCTCGTGCTGACGCGGGAGATCCGGATGTACGAGACCGCGGTGCAGCGCGCGATGCGGGAGGCCCCCGCCTCAGGGCCCGGCGTGTCGGCGGCGGCGCAGCAGGGCGGCGCGCCGACGGGCGAGGAGCAGCGGCTGCTGCTGCGGCGGCTGCACGACGACTGCGCGATGGCGCGGCGGGCGGTGCGCGCCGCGGTCGGCACCCGCTGACCCGGCCCGCCGGCCCCCGGGGCCGTCCGAGGGGACGGTGGGCCGGCGGCCGGAGCTCCGCCCCCTCCGCCATATACATTCATTGGTACATTCCACTGACGCGCCGCAGGCCGGGACACCACCGCGGGGAAACTTCGGGAAACCTGTGCTGACGTGCGAAATCCTTCCCGTGGAGCCTGATTGACGGATCGTCCGGGAGCCGATACCTCTGGGAAAGCGGATCGGCCCGGCAGTACGTAGCACACCACCCGTCACTGGAGGCTGCATTGCAAGGTTCTCTCCCCCCGCGACCAAGAACGGCACGCGGGCGCGCACTGCGGGCGGGTGGTGTCGTGGCGTCCGCCGCGCTGCTGCTCCCGCTCGTCTCGGCCGGCCCTTCCGCCACCGCGGAGCAGCCGGGACCCAGATCCCTGCAGGGTGAGTTCGCGGCGGCCGCCGCGCGGTACCAGGTGCCGCCGAGCGTGCTCCTCGGGGTCTCGTACCTCCAGTCCCGCTGGGACACGCACAGCGGCGCGCCGAGCGTGAGCGGCGGCTACGGCCCCATGCATCTCACCGACGCCAGGACCGCGCTCGCCGAGGCGCCGCACCACTCGGACGGTACGGAGGACGCGCGCGGCGACACCGCGCGCCCGCTGACGGCACCCGCCCGCGTGGCGGTGCCGGGGACCGCGGAACTGCCCGCGCCGCTGCGCACCCTGGACCGCGCCGCCCGGCTGACCGGGCTGCCCGCCGAGGAGCTGCGTACGAGCCCCGCCGCCAATGTCCGGGGCGGTGCCGCGCTGCTGGCGGCGGCCCAGCGGGAGCTGGGCGAGCCGCTCAGCGCCGACCCGGCGGACTGGTACGGCGCGGTCGCCCGGTTCTCCGGCGCGGACGACTCCGCGACCGCCGCGGCCTACGCCCGGGACGTGTACGAGGTGATCCGCGCGGGCGAGCGGCGCACCACGGACAGCGGCCAGCGGGTGGCGCTGTCCGCGCTGCCCGGGGTCGCACCCGACACCGGACAGCTCTCCCGGCTCGGACTGCGGGCGGGCGACCCGGCGCGCACGGAGTGCCCGCGCACGGTCTCCTGCACCTGGGTACCGGCGCCGTACGAGGAGTTCGGCGAGGGGGACTACGGCAATCACGATCTGGCGGACCGGCCGGTGTCCCAGAAGATCGACTACATCGTCATCCATGACACCGAGGGCTCCTGGGACACCACGCTCAAGCTGATCAAGAATCCGGAGTACGTGTCGTGGCACTACACGCTGCGTTCCTCCGACGGCCGGATCGCTCAGCACGTGCCGGTGAAGGATGTCGGCTGGCACGCGGGCAACTGGTACGTCAACGCGAAGTCGGTGGGGCTCGAACACGAGGGGTTCCTGGCCGCGCCGGACGCCTGGTACACGGAGTCGATGTACCGCTCGTCGGCCCGGCTGGTCGCGTATCTGGCGAAGAAGTACAAGGTGCCGCTGGACCGGCAGCACATCCTGGGCCATGACAACGTGCCGGGCACGACCGCGTCCACGATCCCGGGGATGCACACCGACCCGGGTCCTTACTGGGACTGGGCGCACTACTTCGAGCTGCTGGGCGCGCCGCTGCGGGCGAGCGGGGGCGGGCGCCCCTCCGTGGTGACGATCCGGCCCGACTACGCGGCCAGCAGGCCGCCGTACACCGGGTGCGAGAGCGCGGGCACGGCGTGCGCCCCGCACGGTTCGGGCGCCGTACGGCTGCACACGGCGCCGGACGCGAACGCCCCGCTGGTCAAGGACGCCGGGCTGCGCCCCGGCGGCCAGGACTCGACGGCGGACGTCAATGACACGGGCGCCCGCGCCTCGACGGGCCAGCGGTACGCGGTGGCGGGGCGGCAGGGTGACTGGACGGCGATCTGGTACCTCGGGCAGAAGGCGTGGTTCCTCGATCCCGCCGCGGCGCCCGCGGCGGTGGGCGCACGGGCGCCGGTGCTGACCCCGAGGGCCGGGCTCGCGGAGGTCCCGGTGTACGGGCGGGCCTACCCTGAGGCGGCGGCGTACCCGGCGGGCGTGCCGGCCCAGCCGGTCTCCCCGCTGCCGTACAAGCTGCTCGCCGGGCAGCGGTACGTGGTCGGGGGCGAGGGGCCGGGCGAGTACTACTACGCGGCCACCTTCGACCCGGCGGGCCACCACGTGGTGCGGGGCACGGAGCGGTACTACCAGATCCAGTTCGGGCATCGGATCGCGTTCGTGAAGGCGGCCGATGTGGAGGTCCGTCCGGCGGGTCGCTGACCGGGGCCGGAGAACGGGGGACGGGGGCACAGGGGTACGGGGGAATGGCGTACGGGCGTTGCCGGCCACGGGGGAGTCGGTAACGCCCGTACGCCTGTACCCCCGTTCCCCCGTGCTGTCCCGCCGTCCCGTCAGTAGCGCAGGACGGCGGCGACCCGGTCGTGCCCGTCGAGCGTGCCGTCGGGGAGGAACACGACGCGGGCGCCGCCGTCGAGCGCGCACTCCACCAGTTCGTCCACGATGTCGTCGCGGGCGCCGGGACCGGTCGCCGACGGGCATGAGATGGCCGTCCCGGACCCGGACCGTACGCCGGAAGTGCTCTTCGAGCGCGACCAGATCGGCCCGCTTCTCCCGTACGGACTCCCAGACCTCGTCCAGCCCGGCGGCGAAGGTGCGCCGCCCCTTCGCCTCGTCGAGCCGGTCCAGCACCTCGGCCTTCTCGCGGCGAGCGTGCTCCTCGACCACGGGGCGGATCTCCTTCAGCAGGACCGGCGCCGGGCCGTCCGTGAGACCGCCCTTGACCAGTCGGCCCGCGGCCGTGTGGGTGGCGTTGCCGGCCTCCGCCAGCAGGGCGAGGGCGGGGGCGAGTCCGACCAGGTGGAGTGGTCTGGGCCGGCGTGCCAGGACGGTGCCCATGGCGTGGTCGACGGAGCGCAGGAAGCGGCGGGTCTCCTCGTCGCTGAAGGTGCTCGGGATGTTCCCGACCCGTTCCTCGCGCTCGACGTCCCAGCTCTCCTCCGGGGGCGTCATCGGGAAGCCGTTCACGCGGTGCTCGCGCAGCGACTCGCCGGAACCGCTCCAGAGCGTCGCGCGGTCCGCGGCGATCCCGAGCACCCAGTACGGGCGGGACTGCGCGGTGGCGGCCACGAGGTTCCGGGTGAGGTAGGTGTCGGCGAGCACGACACGCTCGGGCACCTCGCGCGGGAGGTACCAGATCCGGTGCTCCCGGGCGTCGGCGAGGACGAGCAGCCCGTCGAGCGCGTGGCGCAGATCGACCTCTGCGACGGCCTCGGCGAGCCGCTCCATGACCGCGGTGCGGGCCCTGCGGTCCACTCCGGGGTCGGCCTCCAGCCGGTGGCCCGCCGCGGCGAGCAGGTTGCGCAGCCGTACGGTGTCCTGCTCGTTGTGACGGTCGCGGCGGTGCGTGGGCATCGTCAGGGACACGGCCGGATACGGGCGCCGCGCGCGCAGTTCCCGCAGGACTTCGGGCGTCAGACCGTTGCTGTCCATACTGTCCCTTCGCTCACCGGCCCCCCGTGTGTGCGTGCGTCCATCCTGCGGGATACCGGCGGGTACCGCAGGAGGTGCCGCACCGGTGGAGGGCGCGGCGCGCGGTCAGACCGGCCCGGGCGGTGCGGCGAAGGTGTAGGTCCGGCCCGCGGTGGCGCGGAAGGTCCGCTCGCCGCCGGGGAACAGGGTGCTGCGCAGGGTGAGCTCCCCCGTACGGCTCGCGCGCAGCACGATCCGCGTGGCGCGCCCGCCGGACCAGGCGATGTCGAGGGTGGCGCCGCCGCGCGCCCGCAGCCCGGTCACCCGTCCTCGGGGCCAGGCGGCGGGCAGGGCGGGCAGGATCTCGACCGGGCCGTGGTGGCTCTGGAGCAGCATCTCCGCGATGCCGGAGGTGGCGCCGAAGTTGCCGTCGATCTGGAACGGCGGATGGGTGTCCCAGAGGTTGGCGAGGGTGGAGTTCCCGAGTTGTTCGGCGAGCATGGTGCGGGCGTGGTCGCCGTCGTGCAGCCGCGCCCAGAAATTGATCTTCCATGCCTTGCTCCAGCCGGTCCCTCCGTCGCCGCGCGCGGTGAGCGAGACCTTGGCGGCCTCGGCCCAGGCGCTGCCCGTCGCGATCTGCCGGCCGGGGTGGAGGGCGAAGAGGTGCGAGACGTGGCGGTGGTCGTCGGTGGGGCTGTCCAGGTCGGCCTTCCACTCCTGGAGCTGTCCCCAGGAGCCGACGCGCAGCCCGGGGTCGAGCCGTTCGAGGGTGTCCTGGAGCCGGGTGCGGAAGGCCGGGGCGTCACCGAGGGTGGTGGCGGCCTCCAGGGTGTTGGTGAGCAGGTCGTGGACGATCTGCTGGGACATGGCGGCGCCGGCCGTGAAGTCGCCGTGCTCCGGCGAGTAGCTGGGAGTGACGACGAGGGTGCCGTCGCGCGGGTCGGTCCTGAGGTTGGCGAGCCAGAACTCGGCGGCCTCCTTCATCACCGGGTAGGCGGTGGCGCGCAGGTAGTGGGTGGAGCCGCTGAAGCGGTAGTGGTCGTAGAGCTGCTGGGTGAGCCAGGCGGCGGCCTCCGGGAACCAGAAGGCGGTGGGCCAGTCGTGGACCCCGGTGAAGCCGTACGGGTTGGTCTCGTTGTGGACGACCCAGCCGGGCGTGCCGAAGAGCCGGCGGGCGCTGCGCCTTCCGGGGGCGCGCAGCGACTCGACGTAGCGGTCGTAGGGAGCGGTGGTCTCGGCGAGGTTGGTGACCTCGGCGAGCCAGTAGTTCATCTGGAGGTTGATGTTGACGTGGTAGTCCGCCGACCAGGGCGGGTTGGTGGAGTTGTTCCACACGCCCTGCAGGTTGGCGGGCAGCGATCCCGGGCGGGACGAGGCGATGAGCAGATAGCGGCCGTACTGGAAGAAGAGCGTTTCGAGCGCCCGGTCCGCGGGTCCGCTCCCGCCGGTGTACCGGGCCAGGAGTTCGTCGGTGGGCAGGTCGGGGAGGCGGCCGCCGAGGTCGAGCGAGACCCGGTCGAAGAGCGCCCGGTGGTCGCGTACATGAGCGGCGCGCAGTGCTTCGTACGGTCGGGCGGCGGCGTGGTCGACGGCGCGGGTGACGGCGGGGTGCGGGTCCTCGCCCCGGTACCCGGGGCCGGTGTCGGCGTAGTCGGTGGCCGCGGCGAGGACGAACCAGGCGCGGTCGGCGCCGCTGACGGTGAGGGTGCCGTCGGCCTCGGCGCGTACGGTGCCGCCCTGCGTACGGACACGGATCTGGACCTCGAAGCGCAGCCCGTTGTCCTGGAGGGCGCCGCGCACGGTGAGCCGGTCGCCCGCGGCGGTGGTGGTGAAGTCGGCGCGCGGGGAGGTGTAGCGCAGGGTGAGGCCGGTCCGTCCCGGGCGGTCGGCGGCGAACTGTCCGGCGATGACCCGGCCGGGGTAGGAGGCGAAGAACTCCCGGGTGTAGGCGGTGTCGCCGTGGGTGTACGAGACGGCGGCGACGGCATTCTTCAGGTCGAGCGAGCGGCGGTAGGAGGCGTCGGGGGTCTCCGGCGCGCCGGACACGGTCACTTCCAGGTCGCCGAGGACCTGGTGGGCGCCGTAACCGCTCTTGGCCTGGCCGAGTTCGGCGGCGACGGTGGCCGGATCGAGCCGCCCCTCGGTGTCCAGGCGCTGCTGTACGGAGGCGAGGGCGCCGGGGCGCGGCGCGGTCCAGTCGCCGTGGTCGTAGCCGCCCCCGGCGCCCGGGCCGCCGGTCCAGAGGGTCTTCTCGTTGAGGGTGAGCCGCTCGGTGGCGAGGGTGCCGTGCACCCCGGCGCCGAGGGCGCCGCTGCCGACGGGGAGCGACTCGCGCTCCCAGTCGGCGGCGGGGGTCCGGTACCAGAGCGTGGATTCATCGGACGGGTCGGCGGCAGCACCCGTATCGGCCATGGCGGGAACTCCCCACACCAGGGCTCCTGTTGCACCCAGTGCTGACGCGATCGTGGTGCGGCGGCTCATCCCAGGAGTCATGGCCAGTCACGGTAAAAGTCCGATGACTCATCCGGCAAGGGAGCGGACGGTCCACCGCGCACGCTGGCGTGAAATGGACGGTGCCTGGACGGTGTCCTTGATCCGGGCGCCGCCGTCAGCCCTGCTGGAACAGCTCCGCGGGCAGCGGCTTGAGCAGTGCGTAGAGGTCGTCGGTGATCGGCCGGTCCCAGCTCGCGATGGTGACGAGGACATTGTCGCTGCGGTCGAACTGCACGCAGGAGATCCGGCTTTCCGAGAGCTTGAGCCGGCGCACGATCAGGAGGTTGTCCCCCTGCATCACCGGCATGTCCTCGGTGCCGATGACCTCGACCGGCTCGTCGTTCTCCAGCGCGAGCAGGAGCTGCGCCACCTCGAAGGGGATCTGGCCGTCCCCCAGCTCACGGGCGGGTGAGCCCTCCGGCAGATTACCGATGATCATCGCGGGCCCGCGGCCGCCGAACAGGTCGTACCGGAGAAAGACGCCCTGGCAGCTCCCGTCGGGGGCGGGCAGCAGACCGGCGCCCAGATTGCCGGGCCAGTCACCCGGGTCCATGGCCAGGACATCGAAGTCCGGGCCCGCGGGTGTGGCGGCGCTGCGGCGGCGGAGAAAGGACATCCCACCATGGTACGGGTTCGCGCCACTCCGGAGGAGCCGGGTGAGGACCGAAAATGCGGGCCCGGGGCCGGAAGCCCGCAGCCCGGGGCGCCGGGGCCCGCCGGGCGGGGTCACCTCACGTGAGGTCGAACTCTCCGTCACGGGCGTTGATCACGAAGGCCCGCCACTCGGCGGGGCTGAAGATCAGCGAAGGGCTCTCCGGCCGACCGCTGTTGCGCATGGCGATGAAGCCTTCGACGAACGCGATCTGCACGTCGCCCGCCCCCTGGCTGCTGGACTGCCAGTCCGCGCCGCTCAGATCGAGTTCCGGCTTGTCCCAGCCCGAAAGCGGCTTCTGGGTGGTGGTGCTCTCAGCCACGTCCTGCTCCTCCCGCTGCGTCGTCCCGGGCCAGCCTATCCATCACCGACGGTCCGGGACAGACCGCGACAGAGGCCCCGGAACGGCGCGGGACACCGTCATGGCATGGCCGCGTCAGCGTTGCGTACGGGGCGGCTCGTCCCGCGCGCAGACGGAGCCCAGCGCCCTGCCCAGCGCCCTCGGGTGGGCGGAGTCCGGACGCTGTCCGGCCGCGGCCCGGACCGCCGCGGCGGTCAGCAGACGGTCGCAGCGGGGCGCGGTACGGTCCTGGGCCGAGCCCGCGACGGCCCGGACGAGCCCCGCGTCGATCCGGTCGATCTCCGCGCGCACCCCGGCCAGATCCGGCCGCTCGGACGGCGCGTGCGCGGGCTCCGCGTCCCAGCGGCGGAGCAGTTCCCGCTGCACGTCCTTGTTGGCCTCGATCTGGTCCCGGAAGATCCTGACGGTCACCACCGGGTCGGCGCCCAGCTCCTGGGCCCGGCGGGCGGCGGTGGACAGGACCTGCCGCTCGCGTTCGGGAGCGTCGACGGGGCTGCCGGTGCCCCGCTTCGCCGCGGCGACCAGGTCGGCGGTGGCCAGGCGCCGCGCGGAGAGTTCGGCGAGAAGGTACAGGCGCCCGAAGGGGCCGGCGGGCCGGTCGGACGCGACGGGAACCGGTGCCGCCGGTGCCGCCTGTGCCTCCGGAGCAGTGAGGGGGCGTACGGCGGCCGAGGCCGTCCCGGGCCCCAGGAGCAGCAGCGCGGTGGCGGCGGTCAGGGCGACGCGGCGGCGCACGGAAGGGGTGGTGCGGGTGGGGGTGGTACGTGTGGCGGTGGTGTGCGCCGGGGTGGTGTGCATCGGGGGCCTTCCCACGGGTGGGGCCGGGCCCTCGATCGTACGGCGGCACCGGTACCGGACCTCCCCCGAACTGCCGTGGCGCCGCCCGGAATTCCGGGCTGCGCCTGACCGGTGGGTCGTCCGCCGCGCCTCGCGTCAGGCCGACCGTGCTCCACCCGTCTCCGTCTCCGTCTCCGCCTTCGCGCCCGTCTCCACGTCCCCGCCGGGTGTGCCGGAGTCCGGGACGTCCGCCACCGCACGGACGAACGCGCCAGGTTCGTCCAGCCAGGGGAAGTGCCCCGCGCCCTCCAGCACGGCGAGCCGGCCGTGCCCGAACAGCCCGGCGAGTGCACGGGCCTTCGCGGGGCGCGGGCCGCCGTCGAGCGCCCCCGCCACCACCAGGACCGGCGCCGCCAGCGCGGCGAGCGCGGCCCGGGTCGCGGCCGGGTCGAAGGCCCCCTCGCCGAAGAAGGCCGCGGCCGCCTCCTGGTTGATCTGCCGGGGTGAGGCGGCGACCATGGCCTGCGCGGCCGCGTCCCAGCGCGCGTGGTTGAAGCGTTTGAGCGTCGCCCACACCTCGTCCGTCGCCCGGCCCGCCAGGACCTCCTCGAAGGCCGCCGTCGCGGCGGCGTACCAGGGTTCACCGGCGCGCAGCGCCATGGCCTCGCGGCGGTCCTCCGTCGTCGCCTCGATCCCGGCCGCCGTGGCGCTCGGGGTCACCAGGGTCAGGGAGGCGAGCCGCCGCGGGTGGCGGGCCGCGTAGAGGAGGGCGAGTTCCCCCGCGGCCGAGTGCGCCAGCAGATCGAGGCGGGCGAGTCCGAGGTGGGCGCGGAGCGCCTCGACATCGTCGACCTGGCGGTCGCAGCGGTACGCCAGGGGTGCGGCGTCGGCCGCGGGGGCGGCGGAATCCCCCGTACCGCGCAGGTCGAGCCGTATCAACTGCCGGTGCGCGGCGAGCCCGCCCAGATCGCCGAGGTACTCCGACGCCCGCATCGGGCCGCCGGGCAGACACACCAGGGACTTCCCCTCCCCCACCAGGTGGTAGGCGAGTTCGGTTCCGTCGTATGTGCTGAACGTGGGCATGCCGCGATCCTCACAGTCCGTACGCGAGCACGGCAACGGCTTTCGCGCCAGGTGGAACGCCGGGCGGAAGGCCGCAGGAAGGCCGGCGGGCAGGCGGAGGAGCGCGGTGGGGCGACACCGCGCCGCGTCCCTTGACGCTCGCCGGAGGCTCCTGCGTTACTGGCTCCGGGACGATCAACCGAATGATCGGTTCCGGCCGCCTGCCCGGGCCACCGGTACGGCCGGACGGACCAGGGAGAGCGCCATGACCCCTCTGCTGGACGCGGCGGAACGGCTCAGCCGCGAGGAACTGGCCGCATGGCAACTGGAGCGGCTGCGGTCCACCCTGCGCCGCGTCTACGAGAACGTGGACTTCTACCGGCGCTCCTTCGACCGGGCCGGGGTACGCCCCGAGGACTGCCGCTCGCTCGCGGACCTGGCCCGCTTCCCGTTCACCACCAAGTCCGATCTGCGGGACACGTATCCGTTCGGGCTGCTCGCGGTGGACCGCTCGGAGGTACGGCGGCTGCACGCCTCCAGCGGCACGACGGGAGTGCCGACCGTGGTCGGCTACACCCAGCGGGATCTGGACACGTGGGCCGATGTGGTGGCCCGCTCGATCCGGGCGGCCGGCGGGCGTCCGGGGCACACGGTCCATGTGGCGTACGGCTACGGCCTGTTCACCGGCGGGCTCGGCGCGCACTACGGCGCGGAGCGGCTGGGCTGCACGGTGGTGCCCGCCTCCGGGGGCATGACCGCGCGTCAGGTCCGGCTGATCCAGGACCTCCGGCCCGAGATCATCATGATCACCCCGTCGTACATGCTCACGCTGCTGGACGAGTTCGAACGGCAGGGCGTCGATCCGCGCGCCACCTCCCTGCGGGTGGGGATCTTCGGCGCCGAGCCGTGGACGGAGGAGATGCGGCGGGAGATCGAGGAGCGGTTCGCGATCGACGCGGTCGACATATACGGGCTGTCGGAGGTGATGGGCCCGGGGGTGTCGCAGGAGTGCCTGGAGACCAAGGACGGGCTCACGGTCTGGGAGGACCACTTCTATCCGGAGGTCGTCGATCCGTTCACCGGTGAGGCGCTGCCGGACGGCGAGGAGGGCGAACTGGTCTTCACCACGCTGACGAAGGAGGCGATGCCGGTGATCCGCTACCGGACGCGGGACCTCACCCGGCTGCTGCCCGGCACGGCCCGTGTCTTCCGCCGGATGGAGAAGGTGACCGGCAGGACCGACGACATGGTGATCCTGCGCGGGGTGAACCTCTTCCCCACTCAGATCGAGGAGATCGTGCTGCGCACCCCGGGCGTCGCCCCGCACTTCCAGCTCCGGCTGGCTCGTGAGGGGCGGCTGGACACCCTGACCGTACGGGCCGAGGCGCGCGCGGCGGCCACGCCGGAGCAGCGCGCGGAGGCGGCCCGGGCGATCGCCGCGGCCGTCAAGGACGGGGTGGGGGTGTCGGTCTCGGTCGAGGTGGTCGATCCGGAGACGCTGGAGCGTTCGGTGGGCAAGATCAGGAGACTCATCGACCTACGCGGCCCAAGCGACCCACGGATCAGGGGCTGATGGCGAGGAACACGAACGCGGTGAAGATGCCGAGATGGATCCCGCCCTGCAGCAGGGTGGCCCGGCCGGGCGCCACGGTCAGCGCGCCCACCACGACGGTGAGGGCGAGCAGCACCATGTGGGTGGCCGTCAGCCCGAGGACCAGCGGCCCTTCCAGCCAGATCATGGCGAGCGCGATGACCGGGATCGTCAGACCGATGCTCGCCATGGCCGAACCCAGGGCCAGGTTGAGGCTGGTCTGGACCCGCTCGTGGCGGGCGGCCCGCACGGCGGCGAGGGTCTCCGGCAGCAGCACCAGCAGGGCGATCACGACACCGACGACGGCCTGCGGCAGCCCGGCCGACTCGACGCCCGACTCGATGGTGGGCGACACGGCCTTGGCGTCCCCGACGACGGCGATCAGCGCCACCAGCAGCATCACCAGGCTCAGGGTGGTCGCCCGGCGGGTCGGCAGCGGGGCGTGCGCGTCCTCCTCCAGCACATCGCCCGCCTGGGTGACGGGGAGGAAGTAGTCGCGGTGGCGCACGGTCTGCACGGCGACGAACAGCCCGTACAGGACGAGGGAGGCGACGGCGGCGAAGCCGAGCTGAGCGGGGGAGAACTGCGGCCCCGGCTTGCTGGTGGTGAAGGTCGGGAGGACCAGGGTGAGGGTGGCCAGGGTCGCGACGGTGGCCAGCGCCGTACCGGTGCCCTCGGCGTTGAAGACGGCGACCCGGCTGCGCAGCGCGCCGACGAGCAGACACAGGCCGAGGATGCCGTTGCAGGTGATCATGACGGCGGCGAAGACGGTGTCCCGCGCGAGGGTGGCGCTCTTGCCGCCGCCGTCGACCATCAGGGTGACGATGAGGGCCACTTCGATGACGGTGACGGAGACCGCGAGGACGAGCGATCCGAACGGCTCCCCCACCCGGTGGGCGACCACCTCGGCGTGGTGCACGGCCGCGAGCACCGCGCCCCCGAGACAGAGGGCGACCAGGCCGACCGCGAACCCCGGCAGGGTGCGCCCCCAGCCCAGGACGAGGGCGAGCACGGCGAGCAGCGGCACCACCACGGTCCACTGGGACATCAGGGACCGGATGCCGATGCTCGTCCTCATGCGCCACACGGTGCCAGAGGTGGCGTGGGTCCGCGCGGTGACCGTTCGGAGCCGTACGGGCCCGGAGGGTTGACACCGGCGGGGTCCCGCAAGAAAGTTTCAGCACTTGATCGGGGTCCCGAAAAATACTTTCAGGCTTCAGGGGGAGGGCTTTCCATGACGGAGGACGCGACCGCCGGTGAGGGCATCAGCCGGCGCAGGCTGGGCGGTGGGGTGCTGGCGCTCGGCGGGGCGTTCGCGGTGGCGCCGATCCCGTTCGCCGAGGGCTCCGCCGCGCGGGCGGCCGGTGCGGGGACGGCCGCCGCTCCAGCCGTGGCTCCGGACGGCTCCGGGCGGGCCGCGCCCACGCTGCGCCGCGGTTCCGCCGAGCGGGCCGGGCTGATCCGGCGGGAGCTGGACGGGCTGGTCGGCGCCGCCGAGACGTTCCTCGGGCCCTCCCCCGTCCACCCCTGGTACGCGGGCGCCGTGCTGCTCGCGGGGCGTGGTGCGACGGTGGCCCTGCACCGGGCGATCGGCCACGCCGTGCGCTACGCGGCGTACGACGAGACGACCGGCACCGGGGTGGAGCTGCCCGCCGAGCGGCGGATCGCGATGGCCGAGGACACGGTCTTCGATCTCGCCTCGGTCTCCAAGCTCTTCACGTCGGTCCTCGCCGTCCAGCAGATCGAGCGCGGCGCGCTGGAGCTGACGGAGCGGGTCGTCACGTACCTCCCGGAGTTCGCGGGCCCGGACGCCGCGCGGGCCGCCGGAAAGGGCGACATCACGGTGCGCCAGCTGCTGACGCACACCTCCGGGTTCCGCGCGTGGATTCCGCTGTACACGGCGCCGACCCGGGAGGGCAAGCTCCAGCTCCTGTGGGACGAGGTCCCGGCGGACCCGCCCGGGACGGTCTACCGGTACTCGGACCTCAACCTGATCACGCTCCAGCTCGTCCTGGAGCGGATCACCGGTCACCCCCTGGACGTGCTGCTGCGCACCGGGATCACCGCCCCGCTCGGCATGCGCCGCACCCGCTTCAACCCGCCCGCGTCCTGGCGGCCCGCCATCGCCGCCACCGAGGACGCCCGGCCGCCGTGGTCGGGGCTGGACCGGGGGCTGGTGTGGGGCGAGGTGCACGACGAGAACGCGTACAGCCTGGGCGGGGTCGCCGGGCACGCCGGGGTCTTCTCCGACGCCTGGGACCTGGCGGTCCTCGCCCGTACGCTCCTCAACGGCGGCGCGTACGGCCGGGCGAGGATCCTGCGGCCCGCTTCGGTGGAGCTGATGTTCACCGACTTCAACACGGACTTCCCCGGCGACGCCCACGGGCTGGGGTTCGAGCTCTACCAGCACTGGTACATGGGGGCGATGGCCACGCCCGGCACGGCGGGCCACACCGGTTTCACCGGCACCAGTCTTGTCCTCGACCCGACGACCGACTCGTTCCTGATCGTGCTGGGCAACTCCGTCCATCCGGTCCGGAACTGGCGCTCGGGCAGCGCGCCGCGCGTGGCCACCGCCGACCGGATGGCGCGCGCCGTGGCGGTGGCGCCGCCCCGGCGGCGGCCGGCCTGGTTCGGCGGCATGGCCAACGCGACGACCGCCACCCTCGCCCTGCCCCCGCTCACCCCGGCCACCGAACGGGCGCGGCTGCGCTGCTCCGTCTGGTGGGACACCGAACCGGGGCCGGACGCCCTCTTCCTGGAGGCGTCGGGGGACGGCGGGCGGAGCTGGCGGCCGGTGCCCTTCACCACCGTGACGGCGGGACAGGAGCCGCGTGAGCACCCGGCGGGCTCGGTGACGGGCTGGTCGGGCCGGGTCTGGCACCGGCTGACGGCGGCACTCACCCCGTGGCACGGCCGCGAGACCGTGCTGCGCTGGCGGTACACGACGGACCGGTTGTACGTGGGCCGGGGGGTGTACGTGACCGGTCTGCGGGTCGAGGACGGGGGCCGGACCCTCTTCGACGAGGCGCGGGGCCGGGACGCGGCACGGATCACGGCGGCGGGCTGGGCTCCCTCGGCGGACTGATCGGGCAGAGCCTGGCCCGCGGGCCCCGGCCAGGCTCTGCCCGGCGGGGCCGCGGGCCACCGGCCACCGGCCACCGGCCACCGGCCACCGGCTACCGGCTACCGGCCCAGGGCCGCCATCGCCGCGTTGTGTCCCGCCACCCCGCTGACCCCGCCGCCGCGTACCGCGCCCGCGCCGCACAGCAGGACGTTCGGGTGCGCCGTGGCCACGCCCCAGCGGCCGGCGGAGCCGTCCTCGTACGGGAAGGCGAGGTCGCGGTGGAAGATATGGCCGCCGGGCAGCCGCAGTTCGCGTTCGAGGTCGAGCGGTGTCTTCGCCTCGATGCAGGGGCGGCCGTCCTCGTCCAGGGCGAGACAGTCCGCGATCGGCTCCGCCAGCCGCTCGTCGAGCTGGGCGAGGGTCGCCGCGAGCAGCTCCGCGCGCGCCGCCTCGTTGTCCCGGGCGAAGAGCCGTGCGGGCGTGTGGAGTCCGAACAGCGTCAGGGTCTGGTAGCCCCGCGCGGCGGGTTCGGGGCCGAGGATCGACGGGTCGGTGAGGGTGTGGCAGTAGATCTCGGAGGGCGGGGCGCTCGGCAGCTCGCCCGCCGCCGCCTGTGCGTACGCCGTGGCGAGCTGGCCGTACCCCTCGGCGATGTGGAACGTACCGGCGAACGCCTCCCGGGGGTCGACGGACCGGTCACGCAGTTCCGGCAGCCGGCGCAGCACCATGTTGACCTTGAGCTGGGCGCCTTCGGCGGCGGGCGGCGGTTCCTCGCCGAGGAGCGCGGCGAGGTCCTGCGGCGAGGCGTTCACCAGGATGTGACGGCCCGCCACCACGCCCTCGGTGCCGCCGGTGCGGAAGGTGACCTCGGCGTGTGTCCCGTCGGTCGCCACAGCGGTCACCTCGTGCCCGGTGGCGATCTCCGCGCCCGCCGCCCGTGCCGCGCCGGCCAGCGCGTCGGTGAGCGCGCCCATGCCGCCGACGGGGACGTCCCAGTCGCCGGTCCCGCCGCCGATCACGTGGTAGAGGAAGCAGCGGTTCTGTACGAGTGAGGGGTCGTGGGCGTCGGCGAAGGTGCCGATGAGCGCGTCGGTGAGCACGACACCGCGGACCAGGTCGTGGTCGAACCGCTCCTCGATCGCGGAGCCGATCGGTTCCTCGAACAGCATCCGCCAGGCGGCCTCGTCGTCGATCCGGTCGCGCAGCGCCGCGCGCGTGGGCAGCGGTTCGGTGAGGGTGGGGAAGACGCGTTCGGCGACCCGGGCCGTCGTCGCGTAGAAGGCACGCCACGCGGCGTACTCCTTGTCGGAGCCGGTCAGCGCGGCGAAGGAGTCCCGCGTACGCCCCTCGCCGACCAGCAGTCCCCCGTCGCCGAGGGGGGTGTACGAGGAGACGGTGCGCTTGCGCACGGCGAAGCGCAGCCCCAGTTCCCGCACGATCGTGTCGGGCAGGAGGGAGACGAGGTACGAGTAGCGGGAGAGCCGGGCGTCCACCCCGGCGAACGGACGGCTGGAGACGGCGGCGCCGCCGGTGGCGCCGAGCCGTTCGAGGACGAGGACGGAGCGTCCCGCGCGGGCGAGGTAGGCGGCGGCGACCAGGCCGTTGTGACCGCCGCCCACGATGACGGCGTCGTACGAGGTGTGTGCGGGCATGGCCCTTGGTAACACGTGGATGATCTCGGGGCCAGAGGGGGCACGGAGCCGGAGGGGGCGCGGGGCGGTTCAGTAGCCGCGGGCGCCGTGCTGCTGGCGCAGGGCCGCCACCTGCCGGTAGAGCTGGACCGCCTCCGCTCCCCTGCCGAGCTGTTCCAGGCAGTGGGCCTCGTCGTTGCGGCTGGCGAGCGCGTCGGGGTGGGTGGCGCCGAGGACCCGGTCGCGGGTGTCCGCGACCTGGCGGTAGGCGGACAGGGCGTCGGACCAGCGGCCGAGCCAGCCCAG
>NZ_JBFBJB010000086.1:0-32999 GCF_040685895.1 Streptomyces sp. NPDC088124
CCGTGGCGTTCGGCAGCCGCCCCACGAGCGTGCCGGTGAGCAGCCGCGCGGCGTGCGGTGCCCTGATGATGTCTGCGTACCCGGTGACTCCTGCGACCATGGCCCGCCTCTCCCTCGGAGTTTTGCGTGTTACGTATAACCGGCTGGCACATAAGTAGCATGTGCGCAGTACGCGGGTCCACCGCGATTCCCGCCCGCGTCGGAGAACGGCTGTCATGACAGAGCACTCGGTCAGGCCCACGAGCAGGGACGTGGCCCGGGCCGCGGGCGTCTCCCAGGCCACCGTCTCGCTGGTCCTCGGCGACAAGTGGCGGGGCAGGGTCTCGGAGCGGACGGCCGGGCTCGTCAGGGACGCGGCCCGCACACTCGGCTACCGCCCCAACCTCGCCGCCCGCAATCTGCGTCTGGGGACGACCAGGACGGCGCTCCTGGTGGTGCCCGCGCTGACCAACGAGTTCTTCGCCCGGGTCTACACCGGCGCGGCCGAGGTCGCCGCCGAGCACGGCTTCGGGGTGGTCCTGTACCCCTCGCCGGAGGGGATGGGGCCGGCCAGGGACCCGTTCGCCTCGGCGCGGGCCGCGCTGGACGGGGTGATCGCCTCGTCGATGGCGACCGCCGCGCTGGACGCGATCAGCGGCACGGACGGCGCGGATCTGCCACTGGTGATGCTGGACAGCGATCCGGCGGCGCCGGGAGCCGCCGCCCGGGTGAACGTCGACATCGCCGGGGGCATGCGCGGGGTGACGGAGCACCTCCTCGGCCTCGGCCACCGGCGGCTGCTCCACCTCGCCTCCGCGGTCGACTCCTGGACCTTCCGGGTACGGGCCGAGGCCATCGCTGCGGCGGTGCGGAAGGTCCCCGGCGCGACCGTACGGACGGTTCGCGCGCCCCTGGAGGTCGACGCGGGGCGGACGGCCGCGGAGCGCGCCCTCGCGGCGCCGGGGGCCCGTCCCACGGCCCTGGTCTGCGACGGCGACGTGCTGGCCGCGGGGGCCTGCAAGGCGGTACGGCGGCTGGGGCTGCGCGTCCCCGAGGACATCTCCGTCGCCGGTTTCGACGATCTGGCCCTGGCGCGGGCGGTGGAGCCGGAGCTGACCACCGTACGGCTGCCCGCGGAGCAGGTGGGGCGGCGCGGCATGGCGGCGCTGCTGAGCGTCCTGGAGGGACGGCGGCCGGAGACCGGCGAGCTGCCGGTCACCCTGGTCGTCCGGGACTCCACGGCCCCGGCGCCAACGGCCGGGGGCTGAGACCGCCTCGGGCGGAGGCCGGGACCGCCGCGGACGACGCCGGCGCACCCGTGCCCCGGAGCGCGCGGGCGGTCCGGGGCACGGGCGGTGCGGCTACTTCTTGCCGTTGCCCTTCGGCTTGTCGGAGGCGTCCGGCTTGTCCGGGGCGTCCGCCTTGTCGGAGGCGTCCGTGGCGTCGTCCGCCGGGAGCGGGGTGGCCCCGTCGGGCTCCTCGGTGTCGGACGGCGCGTCCGTCGGGGTGGAGGCCGCTCCGTCCGCCTCCAGCAGGCGGGCGAGCTGCCGGCCGACGATCCGCTTGAACTTCCGCTGCTGCGGTCTCGTACGGTCCAGGACGGCCACTTCCAGCCGTTCGGCGGGGATCTCGCGCTCGCCGCCGTTGGTGTCCCGGGACAGCGCCTGCACGGCGAGCTTCAGCGCCTCCGCGAGGGACATGCCGTCGCGGTGCCGCTGGTCGAGGAAGGTGCTGATCTGCTCGGAGCTGCCGCCGACCGCGACCGAGCCGTGCTCGTCCACGATCGAGCCGTCGTGCGGCAGCCGGTAGATCTGGTCCCCGTCCGCCGTGGCGCCCACCTCGGCGACGACCAGTTCGACCTCGTAGGGCTTCTCGGCGGAGCTGGAGAAGATGGTGCCGAGCGTCTGGGCGTAGACGTTGGCGAGACCGCGGGCCGTCACATCGTCACGGTCGTAGGTGTACCCGCGCAGGTCCGCGTAGCGGACGCCGCCGATGCGCAGGTTCTCGTACTCGTTGTACTTGCCGGCGGCGGCGAAACCGATCCGGTCGTAGATCTCGCTGAACTTGTGGAGCGCGCGGGACGGGTTCTCACCGACGAAGACAATGCCGTCGGCGTACTGGAGCACTACCAGGCTGCGACCGCGGGCGATGCCCTTGCGGGCGTACTCCGCCCGGTCGGCCATGGCCTGCTGGGGTGAGACATAGAACGGCGTCGACACCGGCTATCCGTCCCTTTCTGTCAGAGGCGTTGTGGTTCGGGAGGGCGGCGTCAGAGCAGCGCGGCACGCGGGCCGTCGGGCTGTTCGAGCCGGCGCTCCAGGATCGACCGGGCGATGTCGGCGGACTCGTCGTCGTCCAGCCTCCGGAAGCCCTCCTCGGTGATGACGGTGACGATCGGATAGATCCGGCGGGCCACGTCGGGACCGCCCGTGGCCGAGTCGTCGTCCGCCGCGTCGTACAGCGCCTGGACGACCAGGGTGCACGCCTGCTGCTCCGTCAGGTCCTCGTGGTAGAGCTTCTTCATCGCCCCGCGCGCGAACACGGAGCCGGAGCCCGTGGACGCGTAACCCGGCTCCTCGGAACGCCCGCCCGTCACGTCGTACGAGAAGATACGGCCCTTCCCGCGGTCCACGTCCCACCCCGCGAAGAGCGGGACGACGGCCAGGCCCTGCATCGCCATCGCCAGATTGCTGCGGATCATCGTGGAGAGCCGGTTGGCCTTGCCCTCCAGCGAGAGCTGCGCCCCCTCGACCTTCTCGAAGTGCTCCAGTTCGAGCTGGAAGAGCTTGACCATCTCCACGGCGAGCCCGGCGGTGCCCGCGATGCCCACGGCCGAGTACTCGTCGGCCGGGAAGACCTTCTCGATGTCACGCTGCGCGATCATGTTGCCCATGGTGGCCCGCCGGTCACCGGCGAGGACCACACCGCCGGGGAAGCTCACCGCGACGATCGTCGTGCCGTGCGGTGCCTCGACCGTGCCCTGCAGGGGCGGCAGGACGCGCTTGCCGGGCAGCATCTCCGGCGACTGGTGGGAGAGGAAATCCATGAACGAGGACGAGCCGGGCGTCAGGAAGGCTGCCGGCAGACGCCCGGTGTTACGAGGGTTGGCTTCCACACGTTTCCTTCCGGATGGGCGGCGGCCCGCTCGGGCCGGGCCGATCTTAGATCTGTGCACGGACCTTACCCGCGCCGTCGCCGGTCATCCGCCCCGGTGCGACCGGCTTTCGCCGGTGGCACCGGGGACGGACAACGGCGCCTACTGGCCGCCCTTTTGCACGAAGGACCGCACGAAGTCCTCGGCGTTCTCCTCCAGCACGTCGTCGATCTCGTCGAGGACGGAGTCCACGTCGTCCGACAACTTCTCCTGGCGCTCCTTGAGGTCCTCGGATGCCTGCGCTTCCTGCGCCTGCTCCTCGGTCTCCTCCGTGGAACGCGTCGCCTTCTGCTGTCCGCCGCCGGTGTCCTTGGTCGCCATAACCCTCACCCCGCTCGGTTCGCCCCGCTGGATGTGACCTTCAAGATCCGACCCTACAAGGAGGGCCGGACATCGGCCCCGCACTTTCCACAACGTCCGGGGGCCACCCTGATCATTCCCACGCCGGAACTGTTTCAGCCTCCGGACAGCACCCGGACCAGCTCCTCCGCGGTGCGGCAGCGGTCCAGCAGCTCCTTCACGTGGTTGCGCGTGCCCCGCAGCGGCTCCAGCGTGGGAACCCGCTGGAGCGAGTCACGGCCCGGCAGGTCGAAGATGACCGAATCCCACGAGGCGGCGGCCACGTCGTCCGCGTACTGCTCCAGGCAGCGGCCCCGGAAATACGCCCTGGTGTCCTCAGGAGGCTGGGTCCTGGCCCGCTCGACGTCCTGGTCGTCCAGCAGGCGCCGCATCTTCCCGCGGGCCGCCAGACGGTTGTACAGGCCCTTCTCGGGACGTACGTCGGCGTACTGGAGGTCCACGAGGTGCAGCCGCGCCGCGTCCCAGTCCAGGCCGTCCCTGCGGCGGTAGCCCTCCAGGACCTCACGCTTGGTGATCCAGTCCAGCTCGCCGGAGAGGCTCATCGGATCGTTCTCCAGCCGGTTGAGCGTGTCCTCCCACCGGCCCAGGACGTCCTTGGTCTGCTCGTCGGCGTCGGCCCCGTACCGCTCCTCGACGTACTTTCTCGCCAGCTCGTAGTACTCCATCTGGAGCTGGACGGCGGTGAGTGTCCGGCCGCTGCGGAGCGTGACCAGCCGGCCGAGCGTCGGGTCGTGCGAGACCTGGTGCAGCGTACGGACCGGCTGGTCCACGGCCAGGTCGACGTTGATGAAGCCGTCCTCGATCATGGAGAGGACCAGCGCGGTGGTGCCGAGCTTCAGATAGGTGGAGATCTCCGAGAGGTTCGCGTCGCCGATGATCACATGCAGCCGGCGGTACTTCTCCGCGTCCGAGTGCGGCTCGTCGCGGGTGTTGATGATGGGGCGCTTGAGGGTCGTCTCCAGCCCCACCTCGACCTCGAAGTAGTCCGCGCGCTGGCTGATCTGGAAACCGTGCTCGTGGCCGTCCTGGCCGATCCCGACCCGGCCGGCGCCCGTGACGACCTGCCGGGAGACGAAGAACGGCGTCAGATGGCGCACGATGTCCGAGAAGGGGGTCTCCCGCTTCATCAGGTAGTTCTCGTGCGTGCCGTAGGACGCGCCCTTGTTGTCGGTGTTGTTCTTGTACAGGTGGATGGGCTGGGCGCCGGGCAGCAGCGCCGCGCGTTCGGCGGCCTCCGCCATGATCCGCTCGCCTGCCTTGTCCCACAGGACGGCGTCCCTCGGATTGGTGATCTCGGGAGAGCTGTACTCCGGATGGGCGTGGTCCACGTAGAGCCGGGCACCGTTCGTGAGGATCACATTGGCCAGACCGATGTCCTCGTCGGTGAGCTGGCTGGCGTCCGCCGTCTCGCGGGCGAGGTCGAAGCCACGGGCGTCCCGGAGCGGATTCTCCTCCTCGAAGTCCCAGCGGGCGCGCCGCGCCCGGTGCATCGCCGCCGCGTAGGCGTTGACGATCTGGGACGAGGTGAGCATGGCATTGGCGTTCGGGTGGCCCGGGACGGAGATGCCGTACTCCGTCTCGATGCCCATTACTCGCCGTACGGTCATGCGGCCCTCCTTGCCCGGCGGCGCTCCCCTCCGGGAGCGGCGCTCAAGTACCGCTGTCTCTCCGGTGCGTGTGCGGTGCCCGGTCCCGCACTGCGCGACGTGGCGGTATGAACGAGCCTAGAGCCCCTCCGCGCCGACGGGGAGATCATTTTCGTCATTGGCCTGGTGTGGTGGTTGGCCCGGTGTGCGGGTGTGGTGGGAGGTGCGGGGAAAGCAGCCGGCTGCGGATGCCCTCCGAGGCATCCGCAGCCGGTCCGCGCTCTACAGGTACTGACCGGTGTTCGCCACCGTGTCGATCGAGCGTCCGGTGTCCGCGCCCTGCTTTCCGGTCACCAGGGTGCGGATGAAGACGATCCGCTCGCCCTTCTTGCCGGAGATACGGGCCCAGTCGTCCGGGTTGGTGGTGTTCGGCAGGTCCTCGTTCTCCTTGAACTCGTCCACGCACGCCTGGAGGAGATGGGAGACCCGGAGGCCCTTCTGGTTGTGGTCGAGGAAGGCCTTGATCGCCATCTTCTTGGCCCGGTCCACGATGTTCTGGATCATCGCGCCGGAGTTGAAGTCCTTGAAATAGAGGACTTCCTTGTCACCGTTGGCGTACGTGACCTCCAGGAACCGGTTCTCCTCGGACTCCGCGTACATCTGCTCCACGACGGACTGGATCATCCCGTGGGCCGCGGCCTCCTTGGAGCCGTTGTGCTCGGAGATGTCGTCCCCGTGCAGTGGCAGCGTGGGCGTCAGGTACTTCGCGAAGATGTCCTTCGCCGCCTCCGCGTCCGGACGCTCGATCTTGATCTTCACATCGAGCCGGCCGGGCCGCAGGATCGCGGGGTCGATCATGTCCTCGCGGTTGGAGGCGCCGATGACGATGACGTTCTCCAGGCCCTCCACCCCGTCGATCTCGGCGAGGAGCTGCGGGACGATGGTGTTCTCCACGTCCGAGCTGACACCGGAGCCGCGGGTGCGGAAGAGGGATTCCATCTCGTCGAAGAAGACGATGACGGGAGTGCCCTCGCTCGCCTTCTCCCGGGCACGCTGGAAGACCAGGCGGATGTGGCGCTCGGTCTCACCGACGTACTTGTTGAGCAGCTCGGGACCCTTGATGTTGAGGAAATAGCTCTTCCCCGCCGGACGCCCGGTCACCTCGGCGACCTTCTTGGCGAGGGAGTTGGCCACCGCCTTGGCGATCAGCGTCTTGCCGCAGCCGGGCGGACCGTAGAGCAGGATGCCCTTCGGCGGCCTCAGCTCGTGTTCCTTGAAGAGGTCCGGGTGGAGGTAAGGAAGCTCGACGGCGTCCCTGATCATCTCGATCTGGCCGCCCAGGCCGCCGATCTTGTCGTAATCGACGTCCGGGACCTCTTCGAGGACCAGCTCCTCGACCTCGCTCTTGGGAACCACTTCATAGACATAGCCGGAGCGCGGTTCGAGCAGCAGGGCGTCGCCGGGGCGGATGGTGATGTCCAGGAGTGGCTCCGCGAGCCGCACCACCCGTTCCTCGTCGGTGTGCCCGATGACCAGGGCGCGCTCGCCGTCCTCAAGGATCTCCTTGAGGGTGACGATGTCCCCGGCACGCTCGAATTCCATGGCCTCGACCACGTTGAGCGCCTCGTTGAGCATGACTTCCTGGCCGCGCCGGAGCTCGTCGAGCTCGACGCCGGGACTGACATTCACCCGGAGCTTGCGGCCCCCGGTGAAAATATCGGCCGTGCCGTCCTCATTGGACTGCAGGAAGACACCGAAGCCGGCCGGCGGCTGGGCGAGCCGGTCGACCTCTTCCTTGAGGGCCACGATCTGGTCGCGGGCCTCACGCAGCGTATTGGCGAGCCGCTCGTTCTGCGCGGATACACCCGCCAGGTTCGTCTGCAACTCGACGATCCGCTCTTCGAGAATTCTCGTGTGCCGCGGAGAGTCGGCGAGCTTACGTCGCAGGACGGCGATTTCCTGCTCGAGATAGGCAACCTGGCCGGCTGGGTCTTCGGACCCCCGCCCGGGCCGGATGCCGCGGTTGATGTCGTCGTCGTGGGCTGCCACGGTCCTCACCTCCTCCAAGGGGAGCTGGACGCTTCCTGACCCTACCTGGGTGGGTGATGATTGAAACCCCTAGATCACAAAGACGGTCGGGGTGTGACCGATCTTCACCCTTGCGCTCTCCCTCACGCCAGGGGAATACCCACCCAGGAACATCGGAAAGCCGCCGGTTGTATCGTCGAAGTGTTCAACACCCGTCAGGGCTGGCGCGACTTACCGCGTCACGCGCCGTCCGGCGCGGATAAACGGCAGGAGAGATGAGCGTGCAGCAGGA
Organism: Streptomyces sp. NPDC088124; assembly: GCF_040685895.1. Lineage (NCBI taxonomy): Bacteria > Bacillati > Actinomycetota > Actinomycetes > Kitasatosporales > Streptomycetaceae > Streptomyces > Streptomyces sp. NPDC088124. Next base: position 7,400 of record NZ_JBFBJB010000086.1, read on the forward strand.
GGCTCCCACCGAAGGCGTCACCGGGACCGGTGAGCCGCTGGAGGTCTGGATCGATCAGGACCTGTGCACCGGCGACGGAATCTGCGCCCAGTACGCGCCGGACGTCTTCGAGCTGGACATCGACGGCCTGGCCTATGTGAAGAGCGCCGACGACGAACTGCTCCAGTCACCCGGCGCGACCACCCGTGTACCGCTGCCGCTGCTGACCGACGTGGTGGATTCGGCCAGGGAGTGTCCCGGTGACTGCATCCATGTACGCAGGGTGGCGGACCAGGTCGAGGTGTACGGCCCGGACGCGGCCTGACCGGCTCCGTCGGCCGCGGCCCGGTCCGCCGCGGCTCCGGGCGCCCGGAGCGAGCGGTCAGCTACGGGGCGCTTCGGGCAGCTCGGTCCGGACGAAGGCGCCGTTCTTCCACTGCCAGGAGACCCGGTCCTCCTGGTCCGGGCAGCAGCTCGGCACGGAGGGCCCCGAGTAGCCGAAGAGCGTGGCCAGGATCACACCGTCGCGCACGGTGAGCTCGGGCCCGACGGTCCGCTTGTCCGCGGGGTCCACCAGAGTGGCCACGACGCGGGGCGCGTCCGCCTCCGTACGCGTCAGCACGTACACCCCGCTCGGCGGGGTCCCCGAGCCGGCGTCGCAGCGGACCACCGCGACGGTCTCCGGGGTGCCGTCCCCGTCGAGGTCCCCGGTGGCCTTCTGGGTGACCACCGTGCCCGCGGGCCCGCACTCCAGCGGGAAGTCGGCGTCCGCGGGATCGGGGGCGGGCAGCGGGGCCGCCCCGGCGGGCGCAGCGGCCTTTCTCAGGCCGTCCTGGCCGGTCTGGGACGCGGTGGCGGGGCCCGGCTGGAGCAGCCCCGCCAGCGCCACGACAGCGGCCATGGCGGTCGCCGTCGCGAGCCAGTGGATGGGGCGGGGCCGGGTGTGCGCGAGGTCCGGAGCGTCGGAGATCTGCACGCGGGGTGTCTCCTGTGAGGCCGGTGCCGGTGAGTAACCAACGGTGTGGGAGGGAGTCAGCATCGTGCCACACGTCACACGGTGGCGGAACAGCGGGGTGCGTAAGAGGTCGCGTGGACTCCGAGCCCAATGTGAAGACGCCGCCGCCCAGTTCCCCCGTACGGAGCGGGAACCGGGCGGCGGCGGTATGCGGTTGACGGCCCGTGGCGGTCAGCGGGCGGCTCCGCCGCTCGCGCTGCCCGGACCGCTGTAGTCCTCGCCGTACGCCCCCTTGGCGGGACGGCGGCGGCGCAGCGGCGGCTCGACACCGTCGGCGAGGCGGCGCGCGGTCACCAGGAAGCCGGTGTGCCCGATCATGCGGTGGTCCGGCCGCACGGCCAGTCCCTCCACGTGCCAGTTGCGGATCATCGACTCCCAGGCGGCCGGCTCGTTGAACGTGCCGAACTCCCTGATCGTCTCGACCGTACGGGCCAGTTGCGTCGTCGTCGCGACATAGGCGCACAGGATGCCGCCGGGAACGAGCGCCTTGGAGACCGCCTCCACGCACTCCCACGGGGCCAGCATGTCCAGAATGACGCGGTCGACGTCCGTGTCCGACAGATTGTCCTGAAGGTCACCGACCGTCAGCGTCCAGGCGGGGTGCGGCTCCCCGAAGTAGCGCTCCACGTTCTGCCGCGCGATGTCCGCGAAGTCCTCGCGGCGCTCGTACGAGTGCAGCATGCCCTGATCGCCGATGACCCGCAGCAGAAAACTGCTGAGCGAGCCGGAACCCACACCCGCCTCGACGACGCGGGCGCCGGGGAAGATGTCGGCGAAGGCCAGGATCTGGCCGGCGTCCTTCGGATAGACCACGGCGGCACCGCGGGGCATGGACAGGACATAGTCGGGGAGCAGGGGGCGCAGCGCGAGATAGGCGACGTTCCCCGTGGTACGGACAACACTGCCCTCGGGAGCACCGATCAGCTCGTCGTGCGGGAAGGACCCTTTGTGGGTGTGGAAATTCTTCCCGGCTTCGAGCGTGAACGTGTAGTGGCGTCCCTTGGGGTCGGTGAGCTGGACCTGGTCCCCGACCTTGAAGGGGCCGCGTCGTCGGGCGGCACCGGTCGGTTCGGACATGTTCGAAGCTTAGCCCCTCTTTTTGAGGGCTCGGTTCGCCTCCGGGCGCCGAAAGCCGCCGTCGACGGTCGACCGTGCTCGGTTTGCTCGTTCCTCACAAACCTGCGCGCGCTCTCCCTTTCGACGGCGGCGCGCCCTTTGGCTCACTCGCCGGCCCGGCGGGGGCGCCCCGGAGGCGAACCGAGCCCCGGGAACCACTGCCTACTGCGGTCGGGCCATGGCGCTGACGAAGGCCCGTTCCACGTCGGCCGTCGACAGGACGCCGTAGATCTCACCCGTCTCCTCCAGCACCAGGTACTCCGTCGCCGGGCTCGCCCTGAGCCGTTCCAGGAGCGCCTCCCCCGCGAGGTCCGCCGGGACCTTCATGCCCTCCGTGAGGTCCTGGGCGAGGCCGCTCACCGCGACCCAGGGGCGGCGGTGCTGCGGGACGCCGACGATCGCGGACTCGCGTACGAGGGCCGTCGGGGCGCCCTGGCCGTCCACGACCACCAGGGCGCGGGCGCCCGCCTCGTTGGCGCGGCGGAGCGCCTCGGAGAGGGGGGTGGCGGACTCGACGGGGACCGCGCGGCGGGTGAGGGCGCGGGCCTGGAGCTCGGGGAGGTGTTCGCGGAGCCTGGCCATCCGCAGGCTGTTGCCGGCGCCGGTCCAGATGATCGCGGCGAGGATCGCGGCGAGCAGCGCGTCCGTGACGGTCTCCATGCCGCCGACGTTCGCGGCGGAGGTGCCGAGTGCACCCGTACGGGTGAGGAGCGGGAGGCCGATGAGGACGGCGACCGCGAGCGCGCGGCCGACCCAGGCGGCGGCGACGGTGCCGCTCATGGGCTTGCCGGTGATCTTCCAGACGACCGCGCGCAGCATCCGGCCGCCGTCCAGCGGGAGGCCTGGCAGCAGGTTGAAGACGGCGACGATCAGGTTGGAGATCATCAGTCCCGCGAGCAGGACTCCGGGGACCGTGCGGGGCTCGACGGCGAACAGGCCGAGGTAGAAGACGCCCGCGAGGACCAGGGAGAGGAGCGGTCCGACGAACGCCAGGACGAACTCGCGGCCCGGTGTCTCGGACTCCTTCTCGATCTCGGAGACCCCGCCGAAGAACTGGAGCTGGATCCGGCGCACGGGCAGCTTGAAGCGGAGCGCCGCGACGGTGTGGGCCAGCTCGTGGACGAGTACGGAGGCGTAGAAGGCGACCGCGAAGAACAGGGAGACCAGATACCTCAGGTTCCCCAGCTCCGGCAGGACGCGTTCGAGCTGGCCGCCGAAGATCCAGGTGATGAGCGCGGCCACCAGGAACCAGCTCGGGGCGACGTAAACAGGCACGCCGAAGGGGCGGCCCATGAGAATGCCACCGCCGGGGTCTTCACGGTGCGGCGGCTTGCCACCGGGGCCCGTGTCCCCCTTGCCGGGCTGCGGCAGCCTGCCTTCGCCGCTCTCGTCGTCCTCTTTCACGGGTTCCCTTCGTCGGCGGCGTCGCTCGCCCCATGTGGTGCGAGTGGCTCTGTAGTCGATGGTATTCGGCTTGCTGTCGGTGGCGGGCCGTAGGGTCTGCGTCATGAGGACGAGCAAGCCGCCCACTTCGCTGTCGCCGTCGCGTGCGAGCGACTTCATGCAGTGCCCGCTGCTGTACAGATTCCGGGTGATCGACAAGCTGCCGGAGAAGCCGAGCGAGGCCGCGACGCGCGGCACCCTGGTGCACGCGGTGCTGGAGCGGCTCTTCGACGCCCCGGCCGGGGAGCGCACGGCGCCGCGGGCCAAGGCGCTGGTGCCCGGTGAGTGGGACCGGCTGCTGACCGCCCGGCCCGAGCTGGGCGAGCTGTTCGCGGACGAGGCCGAGGACGCTGCGGGCGAGCGGCTGGCGGCGTGGCTGGAGCAGGCGGAGCGGCTGGTGGAGCGGTGGTTCTCGCTGGAGGACCCGACGCGTCTGGAGCCGGCGGAGCGTGAGTTCTTCGTCGAGACGGAGCTGGAGTCCGGGCTGCGGCTGCGCGGGGTGATCGACCGGGTGGATGTCGCGCCCACGGGCGAGGTGCGGATCGTCGACTACAAGACGGGCAAGGCGCCGCGTCCGGAGTACGCGGAGGGCGCGCGGTTCCAGATGACGTTCTACGCCCTGGTGGTGCGGCGGCTGAAGGGGGTGCTGCCGCGCCGTCTCCAGCTGGTCTACCTGGGCAGCGGCGACGTCGTGACGTACGACCCGGTGGAGGCGGATCTGGAGCGGGTGGAGCGCAAGCTGCTGGCGCTCTGGCAGGCGATCGAGCTGGCCACGGAGACCGGCGACTGGCGGCCCCGGCCCTCGAAGCTCTGTGGCTGGTGCGACCACCAGGCGGTATGTCCGGAGTTCGGCGGCACGCCACCGGTCTATCCGCTGACCGTGCCGCCGCCGTCGGTCCCGGTCGAGGCTCCCGCGCCCGGCTGACCCGGGGCGGGGGGCTCAGGGCAGAATGGGGCTGTCTATTGAAGGAGTTCACCCGTGACAGTCCGCGTCCTACTGGTCGACGACCAGCCACTGCTGCGCACCGGCTTCCGGATGATCCTGGAGGCCGAGCAGGACATCGCGGTCGTCGGCGAGGCCGGGGACGGCCTCCAGGCCATCGACCAGGTGCGCGCGCTCCAGCCCGATGTGGTCCTGATGGACATCCGGATGCCGCGGATGGACGGGGTGGAGGCCACCCGTCAGATCACCGGCCCGGGCCGGGACGGCCCGGCGAAGGTGCTGGTGCTGACCACCTTCGACCTCGACGAGTACGTGGTGGAGGCGCTGCGCGCGGGGGCCAGCGGCTTCCTGCTGAAGGACGCGCCCGCCAATGAACTGGTGCAGGCCATCCGGGTGGTGGCGGCGGGCGAGGCGATGCTCGCGCCGAGCATCACGCGCCGGCTGCTCGACAAGTACGCGGACCACCTCCCTTCGGGTGAGGAGCCGGTCCCCGACACCCTGCACACCCTCACCGACCGTGAGGTGGAGGTGCTGAAGCTGGTGGCGCGCGGGCTGTCCAACGCGGAGATCGCGGCGGACCTGTTCGTCAGCGAGACGACCGTCAAGACCCATGTGGGGCACGTGCTGACGAAGCTGAGCCTGCGCGACCGGGTGCAGGCGGCGGTGTACGCGTACGAGAGCGGACTGGTGCGCCCCGGCGCCCAGTAGCCCGGCAGCGGCCGTGGGGGCGCCCGTCGCGCGCCTCCTGACGGGTGATACGACGGAGGAGGGCCCCCGGGGTGTCCCGGGGGCCCTCCTCTCGTACGTCGGCGTGCGGTGGATCAGTTTCCGTGGCCGAGCTCCCACAGGTGCAGTTCGGCGGACGAGTTGACCGCCCACTCCACACCGGAGATCTCGCTCTTGGACGCCACGTACTGCTTGCCCTGCCAGAGCGGCAGCACGGGGACGTCCTCGGCGACGAGGTTCTGGATCTCACCGAACGTCTTGGTGGCCGCGCTGCGGTCGGCCTGCTTCCGCGACTCCGGGATGAGTTCGGTGCGGATCTTCAGGTTGTCGTACGGACTGTTCAGGAAGTTGGGCTTGTCGAAGAAGGGACCGACGTAGGTGTCCGGGTCCGGGAAGTCGGGGAACCAGCCCATCCCGTAGACGGTGTACTCGCCCTTCTGCCCGTTCGGCCGGAACTCGGACCACTCGGTGCCCTTGATGTCGACGTCGAAGAGCTTGCTGGCGTTGAGCTGGTCCCGGAGGGTCTCGAACTCCTTCTGCGTGGCCGAGCCGTAGTGGTCGGTGGTGTAGTCCAGCGTCAGCTTCACCGGCGTGGTGATGCCCGCGTCCTCCAGGAGCTGCGCCGCCTTGGTGAGGTCCCCGTCGCCGTACTTGTTGAAGAACGGGTTCGTGTGGGTGGCCACGGTCGACGGGACGAGCGAGTACAGCGGCTCGGCCATGGCGCCGTATGCCTCGGTGATGATCTGACCGCGGTTGACGGTGTACGCCATCGCCTGGCGTACCGCCTTGTTCTTGACGAGCGGCGCCTCGGTGTCGAACGCGAGGTAGCGGATCTCCAGCCCGGGCATCTCGGTGAGCTGGATGTCGTCCCGGGGCTTCTCGATCAGCGACTCGACCTGCTCGGGCGACATGGCGCGGGTCATCATGTCGATGTCCCCGTCGTCGAGCGCCTTGCCCATGTCGTCGGGGGTCTTGAAGGGCCGCAGCTCGACCTTGTCGTTCTGGATCTTGACGCTGCCCTTGTAGTCCGGGTTCCTGGTGAAGATGGCCTTGACGACCGCGTTGTCCTTGACCTCGGTCTTCAGGGTGTACGGGCCCGATCCGCTGACGTCGAAGCCGGTCCGCACCTTCTTCGCCTGGTAGTCCTTGGCGCTGAGGATGCCGGCCACCGGGGTGGTGAGCTTGTACGGGAAGGTCGCGTCCGGCGACTTGAGGTGGAAGACGATCTGGCGGGCGCCGTCGGACTCCATCGTGTCGATGTTGCCCACCAGGGTGGCCACACCGCTCTCGTCCTGGATGTCCAGAGCGCGCTGGATGGAGAACTTCACGTCGTCGGCGGTGATGGGGGCGCCCCCGGGGAACTTCAGCCCCTCGCGCAGCGTGCAGCGGTAGCTCTCGTTCGCGCGGTCCGTGAAGCCGCACTCGGACGCCGCGTCGGGCACCGGCTTGCCGCCGCCGCGCGGGACGGACACCAGAGTCTGGACGACCTGCCGCAGCACGTTCCAGGTACCGGTGTCGTACGCGAACGCCGGATCCAGGGGCGCGGGGCCGTCCTTCGTGGCGATGTACTGGTCCGTCGTGCCCACGACAATGGCTTCACCGCCGCCGGAGCCACCGTCCGAGCCGCCGCAACCGGCGAGCACGGGCACAAGCAGGCCGAACGCGGCCGACAGCGCCAAAGTCTTGCGGTTCATCCTGGACGTACTCCCTCATCCGGCACTGAGATACAGCGGTGTTGACGAGACTCCGCCTCCACCCGGTCGGGGCAGTGCGATCGGGCCGGGATACAGGGCGATCGGTCCTGTGTACATGGCGACTTGGTGGCCGTCGCGGACACGCTCGTTGATACGGCGAAGTGCTCGCGACGAGATTAGTCTGACGCGCCGGTAATGCCGGAACCGGCCCGATCGGCATCGCAATCGGACAGTGATCGGAAATAGCGGCGCGTCGATATCCGGGCGGGGCGGCCTTTCCTCCGCGCCTCCCCAAAGCGGGACACATGGGCACAGGCAGCCCCACCGGTGTCAGCCATGGATCAGCACCTGCGGCCCCTGTCGATGAGCAGGCAGGTGATAAAGGTCACTCCGTCGCCCTTTTGCGGGGATCATGAATGCGCCAACTGAAGTGACGGAAAATATCCAGGCCAATGCCGAGAGTTCCCATCGCGCATTTCATCGCGACGCTCAGTGAACAGTGCGGTCTCCGTGCGTCATCAGACCGCGCAGGAATACCAGGTCCACCTCTTCGAGGGAGCCCACCACCGTCCGTCCGTGCGCCGGGGCGATCGGTGCCACCGAGGGTACGGCGACGACCCGGCACCCGGCGGCCTCGGCGGCGGCCACTCCGGTGGCGGTGTCCTCGATGACCGCGCACCGCGCCGGATCGGCGCCCAGACCGCGCGCGGCGAGCAGATACGGGTCCGGGTGCGGCTTCGTACGCGGCACCTCGTCGCCCGCGACGGTCAGCGCGAAGAACTCCGGCCCCAGGGAGGTCAGGACGCGGTCGATGATGCGCCGGTGCGAGGCGGAGACCAGCGCGGTGGGCACCTCGTGCGCGGCCAGTTCGGTGAGCAGCCGGCGCGCCCCGGGCATCAGGGGGACGCCCCGTCCGATGAGGTCCTCGAAGGCGTCGTTGAGCCGGACGGTCAGCTCGGCGAGGGCGATGTCGGCGCCGGTGGCCTCGATGAGGAAGCCCGCGCTGCGGCTCATGGGCCCGCCGACCACCACGTCGCGCCAGGCCTCGTCGAGGACATGGCCGAGGTCCTTGAAGACCTCGACCTCCGCGTCCCACCAGAACCCCTCGGTGTCGACCAGAGTGCCGTCCATGTCGAGCAGGACGGCCTGAAGGGCGGACCCTTCGGCCGTTCGGGTCAAGGACGCGGGGACCGTACTGGTCATCCGGCACACCTCCGTGAGGGACGAGAAGGCCGGTCATCCGCCCCACGGGGGATCCCCGCCGGGACAGGCGACCGGCCTGCGCTGGACCGATAAGTGTACGACCCGTCCGCGCCCCGCGCCGCCCGGTTTCCTCCGGGTGGGGCGGGGCGCGGCGCACCGGGCGCCGGCGCGTACGGGCGCGGGCCGGCCCCCGGTCTCAGCGTGCGTTGAAGTACTTCGCCTCGGGGTGGTGGATGACCATGGCGTCGGTGGACTGCTCGGGGTGGAGCTGGAACTCCTCCGAGAGCTGTACGCCGATCCGCTCGGGCTCCAGCAGCTCCGCGATCTTCGCGCGGTCCTCCAGGTCGGGGCAGGCGCCGTAACCGAGCGAGAAGCGCGCGCCCCGGTACTTCAGGGCGAACATGTCCTGGACATCGGAGGGGTCCTCACCGGCGAAGCCCAGCTCGGAGCGGACCCGGGCGTGCCAGTACTCGGCGAGCGCCTCCGCGAGCTGGACGGAGAGCCCGTGCAGTTCGAGGTAGTCGCGGTAGGAGTTGGCCTCGAACAGCTCCGCGGTCGCCTCGCCGATCTTCGAACCGACGGTGACGACCTGGAGGCCGACGACATCCGTCTCGCCGGACTCCTCCGGGCGGAAGAAGTCCGCCAGGCAGAGGCGCCGGCCGCGGCGCTGGCGCGGGAAGGTGAAGCGGGTGCGCTCGGCGCCGTCCTCACCGAGCAGGATGAGGTCGTCGCCCTTGGAGACGCAGGGGAAGTAGCCGTACACGACGGCCGCCTCCAGCATGTTCCGGGTCTGCAACTGGTCCAGCCAGCCGCGCAGATGGGGCCGGCCCTCGCTCTCGACCAGTTCCTCGTAGCTGGGGCCGCCCTTGCGGGACTCCTTCAGCCCCCACTGGCCCTTGAAGAGCGCGCCCTCGTCCAGCCAGGAGGCGTACTCCTTGAGCTGGATGCCCTTGACGACGCGGGTGCCCCAGAACGGCGGGGTGGGCACGGGGTTGTCGACGGAGACGTCGGAGCGGGCCGCGCCCTCCGCGGGGCGCTCCTCCGCCACGGCGTTCGCGGTGGCCTTGACGCGGCGCTGCTTCAGTTCCGGGAGGGTGGCGCCCGGGACCCCGCGCTTGACCGCGATCAGCGCGTCCATCAGGCGCAGGCCCTCGAACGCGTCGCGGGCGTAGCGGACCTCGCCCTCGTAGATCTCGTGCAGGTCCTGCTCGACGTAGGCCCGGGTGAGCGCCGCGCCGCCGAGGATGACCGGGTAGTCGGCGGCCATGCGGCGCTGGTTCAGCTCCTCCAGGTTCTCCTTCATGATCACGGTCGACTTCACGAGCAGCCCGGACATGCCGATGACGTCTGCCCGGTGCTCCTCGGCGGCGTCCAGGATCGCGGCGACGGGCTGCTTGATGCCCAGGTTGACCACGTTGTAGCCGTTGTTGGAGAGGATGATGTCGACGAGGTTCTTGCCGATGTCGTGGACGTCGCCGCGGACGGTGGCGAGCACGATGGTGCCCTTACCCTCGGCGTCGGACTTCTCCATGTGGGGTTCCAGATAGGCCACCGCGGTCTTCATGACCTCGGCGGACTGGAGGACGAACGGCAGCTGCATCTGGCCGGAGCCGAACAGCTCGCCGACGACCTTCATGCCTTCCAGCAGCGTGTCGTTGACGATGTCGAGCGCGGGCCGGGTCTCCAGCGCCGCGTCGAGGTCGGCCTCCAGGCCGTTCTTCTCGCCGTCGATGATGCGGCGCTGGAGGCGCTCCTCCAGCGGCAGCGCGAGGAGTTCCTCGGCGCGGCCGTCCTTCATGGACTTGGTGTTGACGCCCTCGAACAGCTCCATGAGCCGCTGGAGCGGGTCGTACCCCTCGGAGCGCCGGTCGTGGATCAGGTCGTGGGCGACCTTGACCTGCTCCTCGTCCAGCCGGGCGATGGGCAGGATCTTCGAGGCGTGGACGATCGCGGAGTCCAGTCCCGCCTTGACGCACTCGTCCAGGAAGACGGAGTTGAGCACGATACGGGCGGCCGGGTTGAGACCGAAGGAGATGTTCGACAGGCCCAGGGTGGTCTGGACGTCGGGGTGACGGCTCTTCAGCTCGCGGATGGCCTCGATGGTGGCGATGCCGTCGCGCCGCGACTCCTCCTGCCCGGTGCAGATGGTGAAGGTGAGGCAGTCGATGAGGATGTCCGACTCATGCACGCCCCAGTTGGTGGTGAGGTCGGTGATCAGGCGCTCGGCGACGGCGACCTTGTGCTCGACGGTACGTGCCTGGCCCTCCTCGTCGATGGTGAGCGCGATCAGCGCGGCGCCGTGCTCGACCGCCAGCTCGGTGACCAGGGCGAAGCGCGACTCGGGGCCGTCGCCGTCCTCGTAGTTGACCGAGTTGATGACGGCGCGCCCGCCGAGCTTCTCCAGGCCGGCCCGGAGCACGGGCAGTTCGGTGGAGTCGAGCACGATCGGCAGGGTGGAGGCCGTGGCGAACCGGCCGGCCAGCTCGGCCATGTCGGCGACGCCGTCCCGGCCGACGTAGTCCACGCAGAGGTCCAGCAGGTGGGCGCCCTCGCGGATCTGGTCGCGGGCCATCTCCACGCAGTCGTCCCAGCGGCCCTCCAGCATGGCCTCGCGGAACTTCTTCGACCCGTTGGCGTTGGTCCGCTCGCCGATGGCGAGGTACGAGGTGTCCTGGCGGAACGGAACGGTCTGGTAGAGCGAGGCGGCGCCCGGCTCGGGGCGCGGGGTGCGCTCGGTGAGGGCGGCGCCCCGTACCCGCTCGACGACCTGGCGCAGGTGCTCCGGAGTCGTACCGCAGCAGCCGCCGACCAGGGACATCCCGTACTCGCGGACGAAGGTCTCCTGCGCGTCGGCCAGCTCGGACGGGGTCAGCGGGTAGTGCGCGCCGTCCTTGCCGAGGACCGGGAGGCCGGCGTTGGGCATGCAGGAGAGCGGGATCCGGGAGTGCCGGGCGAGGTAGCGCAGGTGCTCGCTCATCTCGGCGGGGCCGGTGGCGCAGTTCAGGCCGATCATGTCGATGCCGAGCGGTTCCAGCGCGGTCAGGGCCGCGCCGATCTCGGAGCCGAGCAGCATCGTGCCGGTCGTCTCCACCGTCACGGAGCAGATGACCGGCAGGTCGGCGCCGGTGGCCTTCAGGGCGCGGCGGGCGCCGAGGACGGCGGCCTTGGTCTGCAGCAGGTCCTGCGTGGTCTCGACGAGCAGGGCGTCGGCGCCGCCGGCGATCAGGCCCTCGGCGTTCTGCTGGTAGGCGTCGCGGAGCGTGAGGTACGGGGCGTGGCCGAGCGTGGGGAGCTTGGTGCCGGGGCCCATGGAGCCGAGGACCCAGCGCTGCTGTCCGGTGGAGGCGGTGAACTCGTCGGCCACCTCGCGGGCGATCCGCGCGCCCGCCTCGGCCAGCTCGTGGACCCGCTCGGGGATGTCGTACTCCGCCAGCGCGGCGAAGTTCGTACCGAAGGTGTTCGTCTCGACGCAGTCGACCCCGACCGCGAAGTACTCCTCGTGGACGGAGCGGACGATGTCCGGGCGTGTCACGTTGAGGATCTCGTTGCAGCCTTCCAGATCCTGGAAGTCCTCCATCGTCGGATCCTGCGCCTGAAGCATCGTGCCCATCGCGCCGTCGGCCACCACCACGCGGGTGGCGAGCGCCTCTCTCAGGGCTGCGGTACGGGTCCGGCTGTCGGTGATGGGGGTCGGCGACGAGGCCATGTAAGTACTCCCGGGGCTGCGACGGCTGTCGGCTTCTGCGTGTCCTGATGGCAGGCACACGGGGCCAGCGTAGCCGGGCGGGCGCCGTCACGGTGCGTCGTCCCAGCGGGCGGACGGCATCCTGTTCCTTTGCGACATTCGGCGCGCCGGGTCTTGACAGAACCTCTCAACAGAGAGAGAAGGTCGGCATCGACCGATAGTGTTCAGCATTGTCGAACGACATGAAGGAAGCGGAGGTCTGGGGGTCGATGGCGAAGAACATCCAGTCGCTGGAACGGGCGGCGGCGATGCTCAGGCTGCTCGCGGGCGGCGAGCGGCGGCTCGGTCTTTCCGACATCGCCGCCTCGGTGGGTCTGGCCAAGGGGACGGCGCACGGGATCCTGCGCACACTGCAGGCGGAGGGGTTCGTCGAGCAGGACGCCGCGTCGGGCCGCTACCAGCTCGGCGCCGAGCTGCTGCGGCTCGGGAACAGCTATCTGGACGTGCACGAGCTGCGCTCCCGCGCCCTGGTCTGGACGGACGACCTGGCCCGCTCCAGCGGCGAGAGCGTCCATCTCGGGGTGGTGCACCAGCAGGGCGTGCTCATCGTCCACCACGTCTTCCGCCCGGACGACAGCCGGCAGGTCCTGGAGGTGGGGGCCATGCAGCCGCTGCACTCCACGGCGCTGGGCAAGGTGCTCTCGGCGTACGACCCGGTGGCCCACAGCGAGGCCGTCGAGAGCGAGCGGACGGCTTTCACGCCCCGGACGATCACCGGTTTGGCGGAGTTCGAGACGGTGCTCGATCTGACCAGGGCGCGCGGCTGGGCCGCCGACGTCGAGGAGACCTGGGAGGGCGTGGCCGCGGTGGCGGCGCCCATCCACGACCGGCGGAAGATGCCGGTCGGGGCGATCGCGATCACCGGCGCGGTGGAACGGATCTGCCCCTCGGGAGAGGTCCGGTCCGAGCTGGTGGCGGCCGTACGGGAGTGCGCCCGCGCGGTGTCCCGGGACATCGGCGCCGGGCGGTTCTGAGCGGAATGCCCGATCATCGGCAGTGAGCAGCACGAAGAGCGAGGTTTCGACCACAACACCCTTGACGACACGTCGCCCCACGGACAAAACTGCCGTTCAACGGTCGACATTGTCGAACACCTACCGGTAATACGAGTTAGTGTGTGACAACGCGACCGGCGGGTAACGCCCTCATCTGAAGGCGCGGACCACTGGTGTGAGCCGGAGGTTTGCCTCCCCCTGGACGAAGGAGTTCGGGTGTCCAACTTCGACATCTTCATAGGCGAGGTCACAGGTACCGCCCTGTTGATCCTGCTCGGTGGCGGCGTGGTCGCCGCGGTCGTTCTCAAGCGCTCCAAGGCGCACAACGCGGGATGGGTCGCCATCAGCTTCGGCTGGGGCTTCGCCGTCATGGTCGGCGCGTATCTCTCCGCACCGATCTCCGGGGCCCTGCTCAACCCGGCGGTCACCATCGGCCTCGCGATCGAGGGCGGCGTCGCGTGGGGTGACGTGCCGCTCTACATCGGCTCCCAGATGCTGGGCGCGATGATCGGCGCGTTCCTCGTCTGGGCGGCGTACCTGGGCCAGTTCAAGGCCCATCTCACCGACCCGGAGATCCTGGCCGCGCAGCCTGCCGCCGAGGGGCTCGTCGACCAGAAGGCGGCTCCCCAGGCCGGACCCGTGCTCGGTGTCTTCTCCACGGGCCCCGAGGTCCGCAATGTCGTGCAGAACATGCTGACGGAGATCATCGCCACGTTCGTGCTGGTCATCGCGATCCTCACGCAGGGCCTCAACAACTCCGGCGACGGGCTCGGCACCATCGGCGTGCTGATCACCTCGTTCGTCGTGGTGGGCATCGGCCTCTCGCTGGGCGGCCCGACCGGGTACGCCATCAACCCGGCCCGTGACCTGGGCCCCCGTATCGTGCACGCGCTCCTGCCCCTGCCCAACAAGGGCGGCTCGGACTGGAGCTACGCCTGGATACCGGTCGTCGCCCCGCTGATCGGCGCGGCGCTGGCCGGCGGGTACTACAACTTGGCCCTCGCGTAGGCGACCTTTCCCGAACCTTCTCTTCGAACCGAGCAGGAGCACTCCGTGAGCGACACGAACACCACCTCCTCCCACGGCACAGGACCGTTCATCGCGGCCATCGACCAGGGCACCACGTCGAGCCGGTGCATCGTCTTCGACCGGGACGGCCGGATCGTCGCCGTCGACCAGAAGGAACACGAGCAGATCTTCCCGAAGCCGGGCTGGGTGGAGCACAACGCCACCGAGATCTGGACCAACGTCCAGGAGGTCGTGGCCCGCGCCGTCGAGAAGGCCGGCATCACCTCGGCCGACGTCAAGGCCATCGGCATCACCAACCAGCGCGAGACGACGCTGCTGTGGGACAAGAACACCGGCGAGCCCGTCCACAACGCCATCGTCTGGCAGGACACCCGCACCGACGCGCTCTGCCGCGAGCTGGGCCGCAACGTCGGCCAGGACCGCTTCCGCCGCGAGACCGGGCTGCCGCTGGCCAGCTACTTCGCCGGGCCGAAGGCACGCTGGCTGCTGGACAACGTGGAGGGGCTGCGCGAGCGCGCCGAGCGCGGCGACATCCTCTTCGGCACCATGGACTCCTGGGTCATCTGGAACCTGACCGGCGGCACCGACGGCGGTGTGCACGTCACCGACGTCACCAACGCCTCCCGCACGATGCTGATGAACCTGCACACCCTCCAGTGGGACACCAAGATCCTGGACTCGATGCAGGTCCCGGCCGCGATCCTGCCGGAGATCCGCTCCTCCGCCGAGGTGTACGGCAACGCCAAGGGCGGCGTCCTGGACGGCATCCCGGTCGCCTCCGCGCTCGGGGACCAGCAGGCGGCCCTCTTCGGCCAGACCTGTTTCGCCGAGGGCGAGGCCAAGTCCACGTACGGCACCGGCACCTTCATGCTGATGAACACCGCAGGCAAGCCCGTCAACTCGTACAACGGCCTGCTGACCACGGTCGGCTACCGCATCGGGGACGAGCCCGCCGTGTACGCCCTGGAGGGCTCCATCGCCGTCACCGGCTCGCTGGTGCAGTGGATGCGCGACCAGATGGGCCTGATCAACTCCGCGGCCGAGATCGAGACCCTGGCCTCCTCGGTCGAGGACAACGGCGGCGCGTACTTCGTGCCCGCCTTCTCCGGCCTCTTCGCGCCGCACTGGCGCCCCGACGCGCGCGGTGTCATCGCCGGTCTGACCGGCTACGTCACCAAGGCGCACATCGCCCGCGCGGTGCTGGAGGCCACGGCGTGGCAGACCCGGGAGATCAGCGACGCCATGACCAAGGACTCCGGTGTCGAGCTGACCTCGCTCAAGGTCGACGGCGGCATGACCTCCAACAACCTGCTGATGCAGACGCTCTCCGACGTCCTGGACGCCCCCGTGGTGCGCCCGATGGTCGCCGAGACCACCTGCCTCGGCGCCGCCTACGCCGCCGGACTGGCCGTGGGCTTCTGGCCGGACACCGACGCGCTGCGCGCCAACTGGCGCCGGGCCGCCGAGTGGACCCCCCGGATGGACGCGGCCACCCGTGACCGCGAGTACAAGAGCTGGCTCAAGGCCGTCGAGCGGACCAAGGGCTGGCTCGACGTCGACGCAAGCTGACCGAACACAGCCACCGGCGGGAGAGCCGGGATGAGCTGAAGAGGAGTTACGCATGAGCACCCCGCACAGCGTCCCCGCCCTGGGGACGCACCCGGCCGGCGGTTCCCTGCCGAGCCGTGCCGAAACCCGGGAACAACTGTCCAACGCGACGTACGACCTCCTGGTGATAGGCGGCGGCATTCTGGGCATCTCCACCGCCTGGCATGCCTCCCAGTCGGGACTGCGGGTGGCCCTGGTGGACGGCGGCGACTTCGCCGGCGCCACCTCGTCCGCCTCCTCCAAGCTCCTCCACGGCGGTCTGCGCTACCTCCAGACCGGCGCGGTGAAGCTGGTCGCGGAGAACCACTTCGAGCGGCGGGCGGTGTCCCGGCAGGTGGCACCGCACCTGGCCAACCCGCTCACCTTCTATCTGCCCGTCTACAAGGGCGGCCCGCACGGCGCGGCCAAGCTCGGCGCGGGCGTCTTCGCCTACTCCGCGCTCTCCGCGTTCGGCGACGGCGTCGGCCATGTGATCAGCCCGGCCAGGGCCCGCCAGGCCGTGCCCGAGCTGCGTACGGACAACCTCAAGGCCGTGGCCGTCTACGGCGACGACCAGATGAACGACGCGCGGATGGCGCTGATGACCGTGCGCGCCGCGGTCGACTCCGGCGCCACCGTCCTCAACCACGCCACGGTCACCGGGCTGCGCTTCACCCAGGGCCGGGTCACCGGCGCCGAGCTGCGCGACCGGATCGACGGTGCGGAGTTCGGTGTCGACGCCCGGCTGGTCCTCAACGCGACCGGCCCCTGGGTCGACCACCTGCGGCGGATGGAGAACCCGGACGCGGCGCCCTCCATCCGGCTCTCCAAGGGCGCGCACCTGGTCCTCAAGCGCACCTCCCCTTGGAAGGCCGCGCTGGCGACCCCCATCGACAAGTACCGCATCACCTTCGCCCTCCCCTGGGAGGACATGCTGCTGCTCGGCACCACGGACGAGGAGTACGAGGGCGAGCCCGCGGACGTCTCGGTCAACGAGAAGGACATCCACCAGATCCTCGACGAGGCGGCGTTCTCCGTCCGCGACCAGCAGCTCTCGCGCGATCTGATCACGTACTCCTTCGCCGGGCTGCGGGTGCTGCCCGGCGGCCCCGGCGACACCTCCAAGGCCAAGCGCGAGACGGTCGTGACCGAGGGCCGCGGCGGCATGCTCTCGGTCGCGGGCGGCAAGTGGACGACCTTCCGCCACATCGGCCGGACGGTCATGCACAAGCTGGCGACCCTGCCGGGCCATCCGCTGGGCGAGGGCATGGAGCCCGTCTCGCACCTGCCGAAGAAGCTCCCGCTGCCCGGGATCGCCAGCCCGAACGCGGTCGCGCACCGGCTGCTGATCGACGGCGGCGGCACGGGCCCGTCCATGGCCGTGGACACCGCGCGCCATCTCGCCACCCACTACGGCTCGCTCGCCTTCGACATCGTCCGCCTCGCGAACGAGTACCCGGAGCTGGCCGAGCGGATCCACCCGGACGCGCCGGAGATCTGGGCCCAGGTCGTCTACGCGCGCGACCACGAGTGGGCCGAGACGGTCGACGACGTGCTGCGCCGGCGTACGACGCTGACGATCCGCGGCCTGGACACGGACGAGGTCCGGGCCCGGGTGGAGGACCTGCTGGGCAAGCGCGACTGAGCCGTACATCAGCACATTTGTGCGGTGCCTGGGCGGGAGAGGGGCGCATCCTTCCGGATGCGTCCCTCTTCGTGCGCCGTTCAGGCGGTTCGGGACGCATAATGGGGGCCGATACATCGGATGTCTGGAGGGGTGCCCATGGCTGTCACCGACGAGGCCATCGAGCGGATCAAGGGGATGATCGTCTCGGGCGCGCTGCGCCCGGGCGACCGGCTGCCCAAGGAGAGCGAGCTCGCCGCCGAGCTGGGGCTCTCCCGCAACTCCCTGCGCGAGGCGGTACGCGCCCTGTCGCTCATCCGCATCCTCGACGTACGGCAGGGCGACGGTACGTACGTGACCAGCCTGGCACCCCAGCTCCTGCTGGAGGCGCTCAGCTTCGTGGTGGACTTCCACCGGGACGACACCGTGCTGGAGTTCCTCGCCGTACGCCGGATACTCGAACCGGCCGCCACGGCGCTGGCGAGCTCCCGGATCACCGAGGAGGAGCTGGACACGCTCGGCGCCCAGCTCGACGCGCTCGGCCCGGAGCCCTCGGTGGAGGAACTGGTCGCCGCCGACCTGGAATTCCACCACGGGATCGTGCGGCAGTCCGGCAACGCGGTGCTCTGCTCCCTGCTGGACGGGCTCTCCGGGCCCACCACCCGGGCCAGGATCTGGCGCGGGCTGACCCAGGAGGACGCCGTCAGCCGTACGCTCCACGAACACCGGGCGATCCTCGCTGCGCTGCGCGCCCGGGACGCCGAGGCGGCCAGGTCCTGGGCCACGGTCCACATCGCGAGCGTGGAGATGTGGCTCAGGTCCACGCTCTGAGGCCGTCCCCGGTGTCCGTGGAGGGGCGCCGCGGGCGATGGTCAGTCCTGCTTCTCGCCGCTCGCGAAGCGGGAGATGACCAGGGCGACGATGATGATGGCGCCGTTCAGGAACTGGTTCCAGAGCGCCGGCACCCCGCCGAGCGTCATCACGTTGACCACCAGCTGAAGGGTGAGCACCCCGGTCAGCGCGCCGAAGAGCGTGCCGCGCCCGCCCTTCAGGCTGATGCCTCCGATGACCGCGGCCGCGAAGACCTGGAAGATCCAGCCGTTGCCCTGGGTGGCCGCGACCGAACCGTAGTGACCGGTGTAGAGGATGCCGGCGAACGCCGCCAGCAGTCCGCCGATCGCCAGCACGATCCAGGTGACGCGGTCCACCCGGATCCCGGCGGCGCGGGCCGCCTCCGGGTTGCCGCCGATCGCGTACAGCGCCCGTCCGTGGCGCAGCCAGGCCAGCGCGGCGCCGCCCACCGCGAAGAGCACCAGGCAGATCCAGACGGCGGCCGGCGCGCCCAGCCAGTCGGTCTTGCCGAGGTAGCGGAAGGACTCCGGCACATCGGTGATCGACTTGCCCTCGGTGATGCCGATGTGGAGGCCGCGCAGCATGGTGAGCATGCCGAGCGTGGCGATGAAGCCGTTGACGCGCAGCTTCAGCATGAGGAAGCCGTTGATCCCGCCGATGGCCATCCCGACGAGCAGACAGACCGGAATGGCCGCCCAGACGGGCAGCAGCCCGAGTCCGGCGAACCGGCCGCCCTCCGAGGGGAGCACCAGCCACATGGCGAGGACGGGCGCGATCCCGATCGTCGACTCCAGCGACAGGTCCATCCGGCCGCAGATCAGGATCAGCGCCTGGCCGAGGACGAGCAGGCTCAGCTCCGAGGACTGCTGGACGACGCTGATCAGATTGCCGGAGGTGAGGAAGACCGGCGAGACGATGAAGCCGATCACCATCAGCACCAGGATCACCGGCACGAGCGAGAAGTCGCTCCACCGGATCAGCCGGAGCCGGTGGAGCGGGCTCGTCTCCTCGGGGCCGGCCGCCACCCGCGGCCGCAGAGTCTCCGTCATCGCCGCTCTCCCGCGTCGTCCGTGCCCGCCATGCCGACCGTGTCCTCCGTAACCTGTGTGCCGCCCGTAACCCGTGTGCCGCCCGTAACCCGTGTGCCGCCCGTAACCTGTGTGCCGCCCGTAACCTGTGTGCCGCCCGTACCGTCGGCGGCGTCGTCACCCCGCGCGCCGTCCGTACGTTCCGTGCCGCCCACGCCTTCCATGGCCGCCACCAGTTCCCGGTCGGTCCAGTCGCTCCCGAACGAGGCCACCACCCGCCCGTGGAAGAGGGCGAGCACCCGGTCGCACACCCGCAGATCGTCCAGCTCATCGGAGATGATCATGGCCGCGCGGCCCTCGTCGGCCACCCCGCGCACCACACCGAGCAGCGCGTCCTTGGACTTGACGTCGACCCCCGCCGTGGGCCGTACGGCGATGAGCGCGCCGGGTCCGCGCGCCAGGGCGCGGGCGACCACGACCTTCTGCTGATTGCCGCCCGACAGGCCGGAGACGGGCTGGCCGGGGCCGCGCGTCCTGATGTCCAGTGAGTCGATCATGGACTGGGCGAACTCCCGGGTCCGCCCGGGCAGTACGGTCCCCCACGGGCCGAGCCGGCCGGTGACCGTGAGCGTGGCGTTCTCCGCGACGCTGCGGTCGGGGATCAGGCCTTGACGGTGCCGGTCCTCGGGGATGTAGCCGATGCCCGCGTCCAGCGCGTCCGGGACGCTGCCCGGCCGCACCGTACGGCCGTGCACCGCGATCCGGCCCGCGGTCGCCGCCCGCATCCCCGCGAGGGTCTCGCCGAACGCGGTGGTGCCGGCGGCCGTGGCACCGGCCAGGCCGAGCACCTCGCCGGGATGCACGGCGAGGTCCAGCGGCCCGAACTCCCCGGCGAGGGTGAGCCCTTCGACCTCCAGTACGGGCGGCTCGCCCGCCGGGTCCGGCAGGTCCGCGCGCCGGGCGCCCCGGGTGGCGGCCGTCCGCGCGGCGTCCCCGGTCATCGCGGCCACCAGTTCCGTACGGGGGAGCGAGTCGACCGGGGCGGTCAGGACATGGCGCGCGTCACGGTAGACGGTGACGGTGGTGCACAGGTCGTACACCTCCTGGAGGTGGTGGGAGATGAAGAGGAACGCCACGCCCTGGCCGCGCAGTTCCTGGAGTTTGACGAAGAGCCGCTGGATGCCGCGGGCGTCGAGCTGTGCGGTCGGCTCGTCGAGGATGATCAGCCGGGCGCCGAAGGAGAGGGCCCGCGCGATCTCGACGAACTGCCGCTGCTCGACCGGGAGATCCTTGGCGCGGGCGTCCGGGTCGGCCTCGACACCGTACTCCGCGAGCAGGTCACGGGCGCGGCGGCGCAGTCCGCGCCAGTCGATGAGACGGCCCCCGCCGGAGCGGGAGCCGGGGCCCGTCAGGCCGTAGTGGTTGAGGAACAGGTTCTCGGCGACGGTCAGATCGGGCACGATCATCGGCTTCTGGTAGACGCAGGCGACCTTGGTCCGCCAGGCCGCGGTGTCCCCGGCGGCGGGCGCGGGCGCGCCGCCGAAGCGCACCTCTCCCGCGTCGGGCCGGTGCAGCCCGGTCAGGACGCCGACCAGGGTGGACTTGCCCGCGCCGTTGCGGCCGACGAGGGCGTGCGACTCGCCGGGGCCGACGGTGATGCCGACCCCGGCGAGCGCGACGGTGGGCCCGAAGCGTTTGACGATGCCCTCGGCCCGTACGGCGGGCGGCGGGACGACCCCGCCGCCCGCCGCCGTGGCCTCGGGGGATGTGCTCGGCGGTGCCACGGCTACTCCCCCGCGTCGAGCTGGTTGGCCCACAGCTTCGGGTCGTCCACGTTCTCCTTGGTCACCAGCGGCGCGGGGAGCTGGTCCTCGAAACCGCCCGGGATCTTGATGACCGTGGAGCCGTGGTCGGTCGGCCCGGCCGCGGGTTTCTTGCCCGCCAGTGCCTGCTTCGCCCAGTACAGCGCGTACGAGGCGTACAGGTCGGCCGGCTGCGAGACCGTGGCGTCGATCTTCCCGGCCCGGATGGCGTCGAGTTCCTCGGGGATGCCGTCGTTGGAGACGATCGCGATGTGTCCGGGCTCGTCCGGCGCCTTGAGCAGCTTCTTCTGCTCCAGCAGCGCCAGGGTGGGCTGGAGGAAGACACCGCCCGCCTGCATGTAGATGCCGCCCAGGTCGGGGTGGGCGGCGAGGGTGGACTGGAGCTTGGCGGAGGCGACGTCGCCCTTCCATTCGGTGGCCAGCTCGAAGACCTTGATGCCGGGGAACTTCTCGGCCATACAGCTCTTGAACGCCTCGGAGCGGTCCCGGCCGTTGATCGAGGCGAGGTCGCCCTGGAACTCGGCGACCTTGCCCTTGCCCTTCAGCCGCTCGCCCAGGAACTGGCAGGCCTTCTCGCCGTACGCGCGGTTGTCGGCCCGTACGACCATGTACACCTCGCCCTGGTCGGGGCGGGTGTCCACGCTGATGACGGGGATCTTCTTCTCGGCGAGCGTGCTCAGCGTCTCGGCGATCGCCCCGGTGTCCTGCGGGGCCATGACGACGGCCTTGGCGCCCTGGTCGGTGAAGACCTGGACGTTCGAGACGAGCTTTCCGATGTCGTTCTGCGAGTTGGTCAGCGGAAGGGCGCGGACCTCGCCGGCCTTCACGCCCTTCTCGATGTACTGCTGGTAGGAGTTCCAGAAGTCGCTGTCGCTGCGCGGCAGATCGATGCCGACCGCGCCGCCGTCGCTCCCCTTTCCGCCTTCCTGGTCACGGTTGCAGCCCGTCAGGGCCGCCACGAGCACAAGTAATAAGGCGCAGGCCGAGGTGGTGGCCGTACGGGGTCTGCGGAGTGGGGAGCGCCCCACGGTGTGTCCCGGCATGGAAGTCACGTTCCTTGTCACTTCGGTGTGAGTGCGGGGTGCGCTGTTCTCAGGGGGCGTGGTTTCGGGGGCGGGCCGGAGCCTCGGGGGCGGGGCGGGGTTTCGGAGGCGGGTCGGGTCCTCAGGGGGCGGGGCGCAGGCGGAGTCCCTGCATTCCGCCGTCGACGGCGAGCGCCGTGCCGGTGACGGCCGCCGCGGCCGGCCCGGCGAGATAGGCGACCGCCGCGGCGACCTCGTCCGCGGTGACCAGCCGTCCCGTGGGCTGGCGCGCCTCCAGGGCGGCGCGCTCGGCCGCGGGGTCCTGGGCCTGGTCGAGCAGCCGGCCGACCCACGGTGTGTCGGCGGTGCCCGGGTTGACGCAGTTGACGCGGATGCCCTCCCGTACGTGGTCGGCGGCCATCGCCATGGTCAGCGAGAGGACCGCGCCCTTGCTCGCCGAGTACAGGGCGCGCTGCGGCAGCCCGGCGGTGGCGGCGATGGAGCAGGTGTGGGTGATGGAGACGGCGCCGGGGCGGGCGGTGGCCGCGTGGCGCAGATGAGGCAGGGCGTGCCGGGCCGTACGGACCATGCCGAGGACGTTGATGTCGAGGACGCGGCTCCACTCGTCGTCCGGGTTGTCCTCGACGGTGCCGATGGCGCCGATCCCCGCGTTGGAGACGAGGGTGTGCAGGGCGCCGAACTCCGCCGCCGCCGCGTCGACCGCGGCCTTCACGGCGGCGTCGTCGGTGACGTCGGCCGCCAGGGGCAGGGTCCCGGCGGGTGCCCCCGCGGTGTCCCGGTCCAGTACGGCGACCCAGGCGCCGCGCTCCAGGAGCAGGGTCGCGATGGCCGCGCCGATGCCCGAAGCGCCGCCGGTCACCAGGGCGCAGAGCCCGTCGAAGTCGCGTGCGGCCGTCATGAAGTGATCTCCTCGGTGGTGCGGCGGGCCTGCCAGACGGGCCCTTCCGGGTAGCGGTGCGCGGCGATCGACTCGGGGAGCATGCGGGCGGAGAAGCCCGGCGCGCCGGGGGCGGCGTACCGTCCCGAGACGATCACCACGGGGTCGGCGAAGTGTTCGTGGAGGTGGTCGACGTACTCGATGACCCGGCCCTCCCGGGTACCGGAGACGGCGACGTAGTCGAACATCGCGAGGTGCTGGACGAGTTCGCAGAGGCCGACGCCGCCGGCGTGCGGGCAGACGGGCACGCCGTACTTGGCGGCGAGCAGCAGGATCGCCAGGTTCTCGTTGACGCCGGCGACACGGGCCGCGTCGATCTGGACGTAGTCGACGGCGCCGGCCTGGAGGAGCTGCTTGAAGACGACCCGGTTGGCGACGTGCTCACCGGTGGCCACCTTGACCGGCTGGCCGGCCCGTACGGCGGCGTGGCCGAGGATGTCGTCGGGGCTGGTGGGCTCCTCGATCCAGTGCGGGTCGTACGGGGCGAGGGCGGCCAGCCGGTGCAGCGCCTCGGGCACGTCCCAGCGCTGGTTGGCGTCGACGGCGATCCGCACGGCGGGGCCGACGGCGGCGCGGGCCAGTTTCATCCGCCGGATGTCGTCGGCGAGATCGCCGCCCACCTTGAGCTTGATCTGCTCGAACCCATCGGCGACGGCCTGTTCCGCGAGGGTGACCAGCTTGCTGTCGGAGTAGCCGAGCCAGCCGGGCGAGGTGGTGTACGCGGGGTAGCCCTCGGCGCGCAGCAGGGCGGACCGCTCGGCGCGGCCGGGCTCGGCGGCGCGCAGGATGGCCAGCGCGTCGTCCGGGGTGAGGACGTCGGTGAGGTAGCGGAAGTCGACGAGCGAGACCAGTTCCTCGGGCGTCATGGTGGCGAGGAACTCCCAGACGGGCAGTCCCGCGCTCCTGGCGGCCAGGTCCCAGGCGGCGTTGACGACGGCGCCCGCGGCCATGTGCATGACGCCCTTCTCGGGGCCGAGCCAGCGCAGTTGGGAGTCGTGGGTCAGCTCGAAGTAGAGGGCGCCGAGATCGGCCGCGGTGAGCGGCGCCGGTCTTCCGACGACATAAGGGCGCAGCGCCTCGATGGCGGCGGCGGTGATGTCGTTGCCGCGCCCGATCGTGAAGCAGAAGCCGTGTCCCTCGGCGCCGTCCTGGGTACGCAGCACCACGTAGGCGGCCGAGTAGTCGGGGTCGGGGTTCATGGCGTCGGAGCCGTCGAGCTGTTCCGAGGTGGGGAACCGGATGTCGTGTACCTCGAACCCCGTGACGGTCTGGGTCATGCACGCCCCTTTTGAGAAGAAACTTCGAGAAGACAGAGGAGAACGGAGAGGAACATCGGATCTCTTCAGTCATCCGATGTATAGCGCCATTGACGTGCGGACGTCCAGAGCCCGACGTCAATTCACGGTCACAGCTCGGATGAATCGACGGGAGGGTCGGTCATGAACGGCTACGCTCCCCGGCCCGTGCCCCGGTACGGAAAAGTGCACGGAGCGTGTGCGGAGCGTGCACGGGGCTGCGGGCGGGCACCGGTGAAGCCGTAAGGTTGGTGCGTACAAGAGAGAACTTCGGAAGGAGGCACTGGGTGATCGAGCTCGACGGGGTTCCCGAGCTGATCGACCCGGTCATGGTGGCCGCGTTCGAGGGCTGGAACGACGCGGGCGACGCCGCCTCCACAGCGGTGGGTCATCTGGACCGGGAGTGGAAGGGCGAGGTGTTCGCGGCACTCGACGCCGAGGACTACTACGACTTCCAGGTCAACCGGCCCACGGTCTTCATGGAGGGCGGCCTGCGCAAGATCACCTGGCCGACCACCCGGCTCTCCGTGGTGCGGGTCGGCGGCGAGAAGCCCCGTGACCTGGTACTGGTCCGCGGCATCGAACCGTCCATGCGCTGGCGCTCGTTCTGCAACGAACTGCTGGGCTTCGCCCATGAGCTGGGCGTGGAGATGGTGGTCATCCTGGGCGCGCTGCTCGGCGACACCCCGCACACCCGGCCGGTGCCGGTCAGCGGGGTCACCTCGGACACGGACCTGGCCAGGACGATGGATCTGGAGGAGACGCGGTACGAGGGGCCGACCGGCATCGTCGGCATCCTCCAGGAGGCGTGTACGCACGCCGGTGTGCCCGCGGTGAGCCTGTGGGCCGCCGTACCGCACTACGTGTCGCAGCCGCCCAACCCGAAGGCGACGCTGGCGCTGCTCAACCGCCTGGAGGACCTGATCGGTCTGCGGATCCCGCTGGGCGAACTGGCCGAGGACGCCCGGGCCTGGCAGCTCGGGGTGGACCAACTGGCCGCCGAGGACAGTGAGGTGGCGGAGTACGTCCAGTCGCTGGAGGAGGCGCGGGACACCGCGGAGCTTCCCGAGGCGTCCGGCGAGGCCATCGCCCGGGAGTTCGAGCGGTATCTGCGGCGCCGGGACGGCGGCCCCGGCCAGGCACCGGGCAGCCACGCCACGGAGAGCGGTGACGGGCCGTCGTTCCTGCGGGACGCGCCGGGCGGCCGGGAAGCCCCGGGCGGCCGCGCCCGTCCGCCGCGACCGCCGCGCGGCGGCGCCGGTCCGGACAAGGGCCCCGGCCCGTCCGGGCCTTCGGGTCCCCCGGGGTCCTCCGCGCAGGAGAAGGACCAGGGTCCGGGGCAGGAACGCGAGCAGGGTGACGACGGAGATCCGTCCGAGGACTGATCGCGGCCGCCGTACACGGCAGCGGACCGGTGGAGGACACGGAGGGGGGTCGAGCTGGTGGTGCGCGGCCACGGCGACACCGCCTACTGGTTCCTCGTCAACCGCACCGACGAGTCCGTCGAACTCCCCGGTGTGGAC
>NZ_JBFBJB010000087.1:0-32203 GCF_040685895.1 Streptomyces sp. NPDC088124
ACGCGGGCAACCAGAACGCCCAACACCGTCCGGGGCGTTCGGCTGAGCACGAGCACGAGCCCTGGCAACAGGACTCACTCCCACTCAGTCTCCAGGAACGGTAGAGATAGAGTTCCTCGGGCTCCCAGGCGCGATTCGACCGAGACGCGCCAGGCCGCCGAGGCCGGGTCCGGCAGGCTCCCCGGTCGCACGTCCCTCAGTCCCCTCGGCGCCGGGGGAGCCGAACACGGGCAGGCCGTGCAGCTCCCGCAGATAGTGGTTGACGGTCACGTCGAACGCTCCAGACGCCGATGGGCTGTGATCGGCTGATGTGGGCAGTTCTACCAAGCACCACTGACAACGCCGTTCGGAGGGGCGGAGACCGGCGGCCGGAGCCGCGGCCGGTCCCGCCCGTGCCCCGGGTGTCAGCCCCCGGCCGCGAGCAGTTCGTCCCGGCCGATCAGGGCCTCGCCGCCCTCGGCGGTGCAGGCGTACGCGCCCGCGACCGCGCCGAGCGCCGCGCTCCGTTCGAGGTCCAGGCCCGCCAGCCGCCCGTACAGGAAACCGCAGACGTACGCGTCCCCCGCGCCGTTGGAGTCCACCACGGGCGCGGGCGGGGCCGTCGCGGGGACCGGGCGCGGGGTGCGGCCGCCGTCGCGGGTCATCAGATAGGAGCCGCCGGCGCCCGCCGTCGCGATCACCGCCTCGGCCCGCCCCTCGCGCAGGATCTCCCGCATCACCGAGGCGATCCGCTCACCCGCCCCGGCCGCGCTGAGGAACACCAGGTCGGCGCGGAGGGCGAAATCCCGGTGGTAGTCGTCGAGTCCGTCCCAGTCGTGCAGGTCGGTCGAGACCGGAAGGCCCAGTGCCTCAAGATCGTCGAAGAGGAACCGGGTGAAGTTCGTGATCGACAGATGGACATGGCGGGCGCGCTCCAGATGCGGCAGATAGAACTCGCGTGGCATCCGCAGCTTTTCGGGGTCCCGTGCGTCGTGGAAGGACATCCGGCGGCCCGTCCTGTCGACGAGGTTGACCGCGCGCCGGGTGCCCTCCGGCGAGATCAGCGCCTCGAAGTCCACATCGCCGGCGGCGAGCCGCTCCCTGACCTGTACGCCGGTCCAGTCATCGCCTATGTAGTCGAGGAACTTGACGTTCAGCCCCAAGTTCCGGCAGCCCAGGGCCACATTGCCGCCGGTGTGCCCGGGCCATTCGCGGATCGGCCCCACCGCGACGGAATCGGCGAGCGGCACCGGCAGCGAATCGACCCGGACGACGGTATCCACCCCGCTGCCCCCGACGACCAGCACATCGTGGTGGAACCGGTCGTTCTGAGCGGTCTGCGGCTGCGTCACAGTCTCCCTTTCACGGTCCGGACGGTCCGACCGCCCCCAGTATGGCCGTACCGCCCGCCACCCGGCGAAGAGACGCGGCCCGCGCTCCGGCCCGCCTGCCGCTCCGGAAGATCACGCGGATCGGCAGGCGTGACCGGGAATCCCCGGGGCAGTGACGAACGTTGGAGGGGCGTACACGGGACAGGGCGGGAGTGAAGGGATTGCGATCACTCACCCCGCACAGATGAACACTCCCGGCCATAATGGGACAACACCGAACCTCCAGGAGGTGCTGTGACAGGCGCTGGTTCTCCCCTTCCATTGCGCTCCCGGCTGCGCTCGCTGCGACCCGCTGCCTTCGGGGCCGATTCGGCGGGGGAGCGGCTGGAGCGGATCCACCGCTCGCCGAACTTCGCCGACGGGGCGTTCCAGAACCCCGTGGGCGCCAGGACCAGACCGTCCGGGGCCTCGGGGATCGAGTTCGCGAAGATCTACTTCCAGAAGGAGGCGCGGGCCCGGCGCTCCCCGATCGGCTCCATCCCCGTGCACCCCACGACCCTCGCGGACCTCGCCGCGCCCCCGGCCTCGGGCCTGCGGCTCACCTGGATGGGGCATTCGAGCGTCCTCGCGGAGATCGACGGCCGCCGGGTGCTCTTCGACCCGGTGTGGGGTGAGCGCTGCTCGCCGTTCTCCTTCGCGGGCCCGAAGCGGCTGCACCCCGTCCCCGTACGGCTCGCCGCGCTCGGCCCGGTCGATGTCGTCGTGATCTCCCACGACCACTACGACCACCTCGATCTGCCCACGATCCGGGCCCTCGCCTCCACGGACACCCTCTTCGCCGTGCCGCTCGGCGTCGGAGCCCACCTGGAGAGCTGGGGCGTGCCCGCGTCCCGGCTGCGCGAACTCGACTGGAATGAGTCCACCGAGGTCGCCGGCATCCGCCTCACCGCCACCCCCGCGCGCCACTTCTGCGGGCGTGGCCTGCGCAACCAGCAGCACACGCTCTGGGCGTCCTGGGTCGTGGCGGGACCCGACCACCGGATCTACCACAGCGGGGACACCGGCTATTTCTCCGGCTTCCAGGACATCGGCGCGGAGCACGGCCCCTTCGATGCCACGATGATCCAGATCGGGGCGTACAGCGAGTACTGGCCCGAGAACCACACGGATTGCAGCCCGTTGCCTGGTGCGTGGCCGGACATTCATATGAACCCTTCGCAAGGGGTCCAGAGCCACCTTGACCTGCAGCAAGGCCAGCCGGGCGGTGTGCTGCTGCCGATTCACTGGGGGACATTCAGTCTTTCGTTGCATCCATGGGCTGAGCCTGGGGAGTGGACGCTGGCCGCAGCCGGTGCGGTCGGTCAGGCTGTCGCCGTCCCTGTTCCGGGCCGACCCTTCGAGCCCGTTGGGGATCTGCCCACGTCCCCCTGGTGGCGGGATGTGTCCCTGCCGCTGGACCGCAAGTGGCCCGTTCCGGAGATCACCCCGGAGGCGTCTTGTGACGACCTCGACCTTGTGGGCGAGGGGTGACGGTGGATGAGCTGAAGCGCGTGGTGGAAGTCCTTGTAACTATGCAGGAGGCCGAGCGGGTGGAGGTCCTGCGGCTTGTCGATGGGCCGCCCCGTCGGCAGAGCCTGGAACGGGTGTCGGAGTTCCGGCCGTTGCCATCCGGCTGCCGTACGGGTGTGCGTGTGCGAGTGACAGTGAGTAGCGCGGAGCGCCGCGACAGGAAGGATTGCGGCGCGTCAGGCGGGTCACTCTCCCGGTGAAGGAGAACTACCAGCAGGTTCCTCGTCTGCTGGTGGTACAGGCGGAACATCCCTCTGACCAGCAAGAATGACGGTCCGGTGCATCAACCGCAGAGTGTTGGCCCGCATACGGCCCGGATCTTGACAGGTATGACGACGACGCAGGGCGATGTGGATTCTGGGCATCCCATGGTGGAACTGCTGCTCGGGCGGTCGAGGGGTACGATCGCCTACGGCGGTCTCAATACGTGGGCGGTTGCCCGCCGCGCGCGGCGGGCAACGGGGACGCATGCGCCGACTGTTGCTTCTCGCCCCGCTGTTGCTGTTGACCGTCGGCTGCGGCGTGGTGCAGTCCTCCGAGGACGAGGCGACGGACGCCGCACGGGTGGTGGCCAGGAAAGCCGGGGAGCGGCTCTATGGCCAGCGTCCGCGCACGGTGGAGGAGGTCGGGCGCTCCGCTTCCGGCATCGACGGGGTGGAGGTACTGCGGGTGACGGGTACCTCCACACACGACGGGAACGGCGTCGACGTGGTCGTCCGCACGTCCGGCTCGGCGTACAACAGATGGCGCGACCTTGAGGAGGTCACCCTGCGGCGCTGTTTCACGGTGCGGGTGTCACCCAAGTCGGAGTGGCGTGAGGATCCCCGTGACGTGAACTGCCCGGATGGCCCTCTGCTGACCGTCGCCCCGCCACCCGAACCGTCCCGGCTGCCGTACGAGGAGTTCCGCGCGAAACTCCCCCGGGTGCTGCAGGGCGGCCGGGTGGAGGAGGCCGAGGTGCGCCGTACGCTCGCCGCCCTGGACCTGCATCCGGCGATCCGTACTGAGGTGAAGGCGGACGGCGGGCGGATCGGCGTTCTCCTTCCTGTCGGTTCAGGGCAATGGCTTCGACGCGCAGGACTGCCTCCTTGCCCACGTGGGCCCCGGTGCCACCGAGGTGTGGGTACCACCCCGGATCCAGCGGATGCCCGGAGAGGGCGGCTGCACTGTCGGCAATGCCCTGGACCCGAACCCGTCACCGCACTGAACTGAACGGGGGCCTGGATCTGGCGGAAAGCAGCCTGCACCTTCCCAGCCGCCTTCGCGATGTCGCACATCGCCTCTACCGTCCCTCAGAAGTGGACCGGGGCATGAGCAGACGTAGTCGGGACCCCGGTGGGTGGTCAGTGCAGGAGCGGCGAACCGGTCGGCAGAGCCTGCATCCGATGGAAATGGTGCATGAGGTGTGCCGTAGCCGTCATGAAGGGATGAGCTGCGTGTCGTCGGCGGAACAGCGAAGGTATCGGTCACCGCGATTTCAGCGGTCAGGATGACTCGCGTGGGAGTCGTCGGGCTTCGGCGTGCGGACATCGGTCATGACGTCAGTGGTCCGCAGATGCTTGGTCAGCGCACTCCGCAGGTGCGTCGGTCGCTCGGCAGCGAGGTGGCCGCAGGCGATGGTCCTCAGCATGGCGTGCGGAATGGTCTCGGCGAGTTCGTGCGCGTGCGCCGGCGGCGTTGCCGTGTCGAGCTCACCGCCGACGACGAGGGTGGGGGCCGTGATCGACGCGAGGTCGGGGCGCAGGTCGTAGGCGGCGAGGGCGTCGCAGCAGGCCGCGTACCCGGCCGGGTCGGCGCAGGCGAGGTCGCCCAGCAGCCTGCGACCGAACCGACTGTCGGCGAGGTCCGCGCTGGAGAACCAGCGGCCTGGGCTGGTCCTGAGCAGCGGGACTGTACCCTTGAGCCGTACCAGTGCGGCCCTCTCGC
The DNA here is from genome assembly GCF_040685895.1 of Streptomyces sp. NPDC088124. Taxonomy (NCBI): domain Bacteria; kingdom Bacillati; phylum Actinomycetota; class Actinomycetes; order Kitasatosporales; family Streptomycetaceae; genus Streptomyces; species Streptomyces sp. NPDC088124. Next base: position 4,806 of record NZ_JBFBJB010000087.1, read on the forward strand.
GCCACGGTTCCGCCGGCCCGAAGTGTGCGGAGGAGCAGACCAGGGCCAGGGAGGCGACACGGTCCGGGCAATGAGCTGCCAGGTGGGCCCCTATGGCCCCGCCGAGGGAGATGCCGGCGTAGTGGAACCGCTGCCATCCGTATAGGTCGGCCAGGGCGAGCACCAGGGACGCGAGGTCTCCGACTGTCGTACGGCCGGGCCTTGGATCGGGCAGGACGTCGGAGCGGGAACCGCCGTGTCCGGGCAGGTTGAAGCGCAGGACCTGGAAACAGCGGCCGAGGGACGGCAGTTGGGGTTCCCAGACTGCCATGGATGTGCCCAGGGACGGACCGAGGAGCAAGGGCGGCGCGTCGGGCTGTCCCACGACGTGATGGTGCAGCAGGGAAGAGGCGTACACGGCGGCTCCTGGAGGGATTCTCAGCGTTCGAGGACGAGGGCGAGCCCCTGGCCGACACCTACGCAGAGGGCGGCGACACCGACGCCGCCACCCCTGCGCGCGAGTTGGTGGGCCACCGTGCCGACGAGACGGGCACCGGAAGCACCCAGCGGGTGTCCCAGGGCGATAGCGCCGCCCTGGGGGTTGATAATCACAGGGTCGAACTCGGGCCACTCCGCCACACACCCGAGCACCTGGGCCGCGAACGCCTCGTTCAGCTCCAGCACCGAAAGGTCACCGAAACCTCTGCCGGCTTTGGCGAGTGCCCGGTGGACGGCTTCCACCGGACCGAGGCCGAAGTAGCGCGGATCGAGTGCGGACAAGCCTGTCGCGGAGACCCGGGCGAGCGGCTCGCGGCCGGTTGCCTTCAAGCCCTCCTCATCGGCCAGGAGGAGGGCTGCGGCGCCGTCGTTCAACGGTGACGCGTTGCCTGCGGTGACCGTCCCTCCGGAGGTACGGAAGGTCGGCCTCAGGCTGGCCATGGCGCTCAGCGCCGCGTCAGACCGGACGCACTCGTCAAGGTCGAAGAGCAGCGGCTCACCCTTGTGCCGCAGGACCGGCACCGGCACGATCTCCGTGCCGAACAGGCCGGCCTCTTGGGCCCGAGCGGCCTTCTGGTGGCTGGCGAGCGCGAACTCGTCCTGCTGCTCCCGGCTGATCCCGTGCTTGTCGGCGATCAACTCCGCGGTTTCACCGAGCGGGACGGTCCACTCCGGGACCATCCGCGGGTTCACCATGCGCCAGCCCAGCGTGGTCGAGTACAGCTCGGTGTGTCCGGCGGGAAACGGTCTGTCCGGCTTGAGGTGGACGTACGGTGCCCGCGTCATCGACTCCACACCACCGGCCACCGCGACGGAGGCGTCCCCGACCGCGATGGCACGGGCCGCCTGGATGACAGCCTCCAGGCCGGAGGCGCACAGGCGGTTGACCGTCACGCCGGGAACCGAGGTGGGCAGGCCCGCCAGCAGGGCGGCCATGCGGCCGACGTTGCGGTTCTCCTCACCCGCTCCATTGGCGTTGCCGAAGCAGACGTCGTCGATGCGCCGCGGATCCAGCGCCGGTGCGCGGGCGAGGAGTGTACGGATGACATGGGCCGCCATGTCATCCGGGCGTGTGCCGGCCAGAGCACCGTTGTAGCGGCCGATGGGGGTACGCACGGCATCGACGACGTAAACGTCCCTCATGGCTGGACCTCCTTGCTGATGAGCACCTTCGCGGCGGTGCGCGCCGCGATCTCCTCGGCGGTGACGCCGGGTGCGGTGTCGACGAGCAGGAGTCCGCCGTCGGTGACGTCGAGGACGCCGAGATCGGTGATGACGCGGTTCACGCACGCCTTGCCGGTGAGCGGGAGCGCGCACTTCTCGACGATCTTGGGGCTGCCGTCCTTGGCGGTGTGGGTCATCATGACGATGACCGTGCCGGCGCCGTGGACGAGGTCCATCGCTCCGCCGATGCCGGTGATCATCTTTCCAGGGACGGCCCAGTTGGCCAGGTCGCCCCGTTCTGAGACCTGCATGGCGCCGAGGACGGCGATGTCGATGTGCCCGCCGCGGATCATCGAGAAGGACAACGCCGAGTCGAAGAAGGAGGCGCCCGGCAGCACGGTCACCGTCTCCTTGCCCGCGTTGATCAGGTCGGGATCGACCTGATCAACGGTCGGGTAGGGGCCAGTGCCGAGGATGCCGTTTTCCGACTCCAAAACCACCTCGATGCCTGGCGAGAGGTGATTGGGTATCAGGGTCGGCAGGCCGATACCGAGATTGACGTAACTTCCGTCCTTCAGCTCGCGCGCGGCCCGTGCGGCCATCTGTTCACGTGTCCAGGCCATCAGCTGCTCACCGTCCGCTTTTCGATCTTCTTGTCCGCGGCCTGCTCGGACGAGAGAGCGATGACGCGCTGGACGAAGATCCCGGGCAGGTGCACGGCGTCAGGGTCGATCTCCCCGGGCTCGACGAGTTCCTCGACCTCGGCAACCGTGACCCGTCCGGCCATGGCGGCGAGGGGGTTGAAGTTCCGGGAGGACTTGTTGAAGACGAGGTTGCCGTGACGGTCGCCCTTCGCCGCCCGGACCAGGGCGAAGTCGGTGCGGATGCCTCGCTCCAGCACGTACTCAGTGCCGTCGAAGTCGCGGACCTCCTTCGGTGAGGAGGCCAGCGCGATCCCACCCGTACCGTCGTACCGCCAGGGCAGCCCGCCGTCGGCCACCTGGGTCCCCACCCCCGCAGGGGTGTAGAAGGCGGGGATGCCGGCCCCGCCGGCTCGCAGCCGTTCGGACAGAGTGCCCTGAGGGATCAACTCGACCTCCAGTTCGCCCGCCAGATACTGGCGGGCGAACTCCTTGTTCGCGCCGATGTAGGAGCCGGTGACCCGGGCGATCCTCCCGGCGGCCAGCAGCACCGCGAGTCCGGAGTCCATCGCCCCGCAGTTGTTCGACACCACGCTCAGTGCGGTCACCCCGCGTTCGTACAGTGCCTGGATCAGTACGTTCGGCACACCGCTCAGTCCGAACCCGCCGACGGCGAGCGACGCACCGTCCGGCACGTCCGCCACAGCGTCCAGGGCCGTGCCCGCGACCTTGTCCATCAGTCGGCCGCCGCCAGGTCCGAGGGATGCTGGACCAGGGGGGTGACGTCGACCCTCATGTAGAGAAAGAGCGGAAGGTTCCACAGGATCTCGTGCAGGGCCTCGTTGTCGGCAACGTCGAAGACGCTGATGTTGGCGTACTGGCCGACACATCGCCAGATGTGCACCCAGTGGCCGGACTTCTGTAGTTCTTGGCAGTACGCCTTCTCACGTGCCACCAGGTCCCTGCGGAGCTCGGGGTCGAGGTCACGTGGGAGGTCGACGTCCATGCGTACAGTGAAGAGCACTGGTGATCACGCCTTGTCGAGGACGAAGTCGTAGGTGACCTCGTGGTCGTTGCCCTGACCGGTCGCCGTCGGACTCAGGATCAGTTCGGGCTTCACTGCCGTGGCGATGTCATTGTCGACGTACTGGCCGCCGTCGAAGTACAACTGGGTGGTGATGAGCCGGTGCCCGGGTGCGGAGACCTTCAGGTGGAGGTGGGCGGGGCGCCAGGCGTGCCAGCCGGCCGCCCTGATGAGGCTGCCGCAGGCGCCGTCGGTGGGAATCTGGTACGGGGCGGGCTGGATCGTACGGATCATGAAGTGGCCCGTGGCGTCGGCGATGACGGTTCCCCGCAGGTTCCACTCGGGCAGGCCCGGAGCGAACTGCGAATAGAAGCCGTCGTCGTCGGCCTGCCACATCTCCACGCTTGCCCCGGCGAGCGGGCTGCCGTCCACAGACCTGACCTGTCCCTGGAACAGCAGCGGGGTGCCCGGCTCGTTCTCCCGCATGGGCAGTGTGGTCTCGGCGGGCAGGCGCGGGGAGCCGGGAACGTAGTACGGGCCTTCGATGGTGCCCTTGCTGCCCACACGGTCCTCGTTGGCCACCTCTTCGACGACGTGCTCGACCCATACGTCCAGGAAGAGCGGCCATTCACCGTCCTCACCGACCTTGATGAGCCAGGACTTCAGCGCGTCGTACTCGGCGTAGGTCACCTTGTGGCGGCGGACGATGTCGTGGGTGGCGGTCAGCAGCGCGGTGACGAGGGTGTCGACGCGCCTGGTGTCGACGTCCGTGGTCTCCGTGCGCTGTTTGGCACGGAACTGCTCGGTGGCGGCGGCTCCGGACGCGGCGGCGGTCGCCTGCTCGGTGGGGATGTGGGTCATGATCATTCCGTTCTATGTCGAAGGGTCAGATGTCCTGGCGGTAGCGGGCCAGCTTCTCGGGGTCGACGTGTATGGCGAGGCCGGCGCCCTCGCGGACGCGCAGGGTGCCGGCCTCAATGGTCAGCGGCTCGGTGAGGAGGTCGTCGGTCATGTCGAGGAAGTTGGACAGTTCGCCGGCGTACCGCGAGGCGGAGCGGTGGGCGGCACCGAAGGCGACCGTGCACACGGTTCCGATCTGACCGTCGATCTGGTTGCCCATCACCACCGGGACGCCCAGGCCCTCGCACTCGTGCAACACACGCTGGGAGGCGGTGAAACCGGTGCGGGCGGTTTTGACACTGATTGCGGTGGCGGATCCGCCGAGGATCTCGCGGGTCACCTCGGCCGCCCGGATGGCGCTCTCGTCGGCGATGAACGGCACCGGGCAGCGCTCGACCAGCCAGCGCCTGCCGAGCACGTCGTCGGCGGGGCACAGCTCCTCGGCGAAAAGCAGTCCGACGTCGGCGAGTTCACGCAGGGCGCGGGCGGACTCGGCGGCGCTCCAGCCGCGGTTGCCGTCGATGTACAGCTCAACGTCCGGGCCGAGGTTCTCGCGCAGCGCCAGGCAGGCGGTGACGTCGTCGGTGTAGGGCTGCCGGCCGACCTTCACCTTGAAGGTGGTGATGCCATACCTATCGCGGACGCGCTCGGCCTCGGCCACCATCTCCCGCGCCGGTGCGAAGCCGATCATGTGGCTGACCCGCATACGGTCGGTGCAGCCGCCTAGCAGGCCGGACACCGGCATCCCCGCGGCCTGGCCGAGGATGTCCCACAGAGCCATGTCGATCGCGGCTTTGGCGGTGGGGTTGCCGACTGTCCGGTCCAGCCGTGCGTGCACCACCTCCCGTTCCAGCGGAGTGAGCCCCACGATCTGGGGCGCGAAGAGTTTGTCGATCACGGCGATGATCGACTCCTGGGTCTCGCCGTAGGTGAACGGGCGGGGCGGGGCCTCGGCCGTGCCTACGAGTCCTTCGTCAGTGTGCACCCGCACCAGGACGTGGTCGGCGGTGTGCACCTCGCCGCTCGCGAACTTCAGCGGTTTCGCATACGGAATGGCAAAGGGAATTGCCTCCACTCGGACGATCTTCACGCCACTCCTCCGGGATCTTGCGGGCTCTGCCCGAGTACCACGTCACTCTGTTCCAGCAGTCCGAGGAGCCTCCTCAGCAACGGCGACTCGTCGTCCGCGCGCCAGGCCAGCGCCAGGGGGACCGACAGCGCGTCGACGATGTCCTTGCACACCACGCCCTCGCGGGGCGCGGAGCGGATCGAGTCGGGCAGGACGGCGACACCGAGGCCGGCGGCCACCAGGGCGAGGGCGGCAGAGGTCTCGGTGACCTCGTAGGCACGGTGCGGGTAGAAACCGGAGGCCAGGCAGTTACGGACGACCGCGTCCCCTACGACAGAGCCGAGCGTGGCGCCGTACATGATGAAGTCCTCGTGCCGCAGCCGCTCGACGTGGACGGTGTCCGTCTTGGCGAGCCAGTGCTCCTCGGGGACGGCGACGACGAGCGGTTCCTCCGCGATGATGCGATGGGCGATGCCCTTCTGCCGGATCGGCGGACGCAGCACACCGATGTCGAGGCGACGCTCGATGAGGGCCAGTTCCTGGGCCGGGGTCAGCATCTCGGTGTGCACCTCCATCGTGACACGTGGCAGGCCGCGTTTCAGCAGCCGTGCGAGCGCGGGCAGTTGACGGTACGAGGCGGAGCCCGTCAGGCCGACCCGGAGGATGCCGTCCACTCCGTCCGTGAAGCGCGCGACCCTGGCGACCGCCTCGTCGACGGCTTGCAGGATGCGTTCCACGTCAGTGCGGAACACTTCACCCGCACCGGTCAGGGAGACCTGCCGGGTGGTACGGGTGAACAGCTCCACACCCAGTTCCAACTCCAGTCGGCGGATGGCCTGGGAAAGCGGCGGCTGGGCCATGTGGAGGGCTTCCGCGGCCTTACCGAAGTGACACGTTTCGGCGACGGCCGCAAAATACCGGAGATACCTGAGTTCCATAGGACTGCCTCATCCCTTTCGGGATCTCGACCGAGCATCAGCGTAGGAAACGAAGCCGGTAGCCCACAAATATCAGCTCCGTGGATATTGTGACGTCTGGGATATCAATTGTTCCGGGGCTCCTTGGAATCCCTGATGTGGCGGCACACTCACGACACGGCCACCGGAGACTTGCCGCACGGCGTGCGTCTCAGCCGAGGGCGCGGACCGGGGCACCGGCACGCCGGCAAGTGACACCCAGTCCACAATCAGCGGCCGAAGAGTGCTTCGCGCGATTCCAAGCCCGGTCCTGACCCGGTCCTCAGTGCCGCTCCACAACGGGTCTTCGTGCTCGACCGACAGGGTTCCGTTGAAGCCGTGCTCGTACAGGGCGTCCACCACGGCGTTCCAGTCGACCTGTCCTCGACCAGGCACGCGGTAGCGCCACCAGCCGGTGTCCCACGGAGTGTCGCGGCCAGTGGCCTTGCCGTAGAAGCCATAGCGGTCGATCTGACCGGGCTGCATTTCGATGTCCCTGGCCTGTGCATGCACTATGCGGTCCGGCGTACGGTGCGATGGTGGTGACCGGATCGATCCCGATCCAGGTCAGATGTGAGGGGGCCCTGTTGAGGTAGAGCCCCAGGGAAAACATCCATTCCCACAGTTCCGGCGAGTAGGCGAGATTGCCGGGGTAACCGTCCGGGTGCCAGCCCTCCATCACACAGTTCTCGATGATGATCTTCACTCCGCGTTCGCCCGCGTAGTCGACCAGGTCCGGGAAGACCTTCTCCGCCTCGGTGAGGTTGGCGGCGACCGGAAGGTTCCAGTCCCGGCCCACGAACGTGCCCACGTAGGGCACCTCCAGGGCCGCCGCGGCGTCCACCACGGCCTTGAGGTGGGTGTGTACCTCACCCCGGCGAACCGGATCGGGGTGGAGGTTGTTCTCATGGAAGGCGAGTGCCGAGATCTCCAGGTGGTGGCGTGCGAAGAGTTCTCTGGTCCGCTCCGCCGCACCTGCGTCGAAGTCGGCGACCGGAAGGTGCGAGGCCTCGAACTCCCGGCCCACTGTGCTCGGCCAGCAGGCGACTCCAACGCCTCGTATCCGGCACCGGCTGCCCACGGGCGATCTCCGCAAGTGGGGACTGGGGCAGACAGGCTGTGAGCATGCCGAGTTTCATAAGTCTCCTAAGGGCGTGCAGAACAATAAGTTGCGCGCTCCCGCTCTTGGCACCGCAGCCCATGCACGGTGTTCGACAACAAGTTGTTGATTCTCTGCACGCCTTTAGGCATTCGAGAGGCCAGGGACACTCGTCCAGGCAAGGGAGTCGGCCGAGCGAAGGACGGACTCGACGATGTGTGCCGATCGTGCGCCGTCCACACCGGTGGGGAGCCCCTCAGGGGCGTCTCCCCTGATCGCCGCGTACACGTCGGCGACGAACGAGTTGAAGCAGTCCTGGTAGCCCTGCGCGTGACCGGCGGGCAGCCGTGACAGACGTCGCTGCTCGGCCGAGCCGTGCTGTGGGTCCCGCACGACTATGCGTGCCCCGTCCGGCCTGCCCAGCCAGGCCGTCTCCGGCTGCTCCTGGTCGAAGACCGCGCTGCCCGATGCTCCGTCCAGTTCGAACCACAGACGGTTCTTGCGGCCCGCCGATACCTGGGACACGGTGAGGGACCCGAGGACTCCCCCGGTCGTGCGCAGCAGTACGGCCGCCACGTCCTCGGTTCGCACCTCGGCGCTCTCGCCCCCACCGGTGGCCGAGAAGCTGGCCCCGGTGCCGGCCGGCCTGGTGGACCGTGTGATGCCGAACCGTGCCGACACCTCCTCGAAGCGGACACCGGCGACCCACTCCACCAGGTCGCACCAGTGCGAGCCGGTGTCAGCGAAGGCTCTTGAGGGTCCTCCGGCGGCCGGGTCCACCCGCCAGGACGCCGCGTCCTGCGGCAACATCCAGTCCTGCAGATAACTGCCGTGGATCAGTTGCCAGGCGCCGAAGTCTCCTCGCAGCCGCCGGTCCCGGATCTCCCGCACCACCGGGTGGTAGCGGTAGACGAACGGGACCGCTAGCACGAGACCGGATTTCTCCGCCAGTTCCGACAACATCTGGGCGTCTGCGGCGGTCGTGGCCAGCGGCTTCTCACAGATCACGTGCTTGCCCGCACGCAGCGCCGCCTCAGCCTGCCGCACGTGGAGCGCGTTTGGCGTGCATACGTGTACGACATCGACGGACGCGTCACTGAGTACGGACTCCAGGGACGTGTACCGCCCGGGCACGTTCCATTTCTCGGCGACCCGGACACTTCGCTCGGGTGTCGAAGCGACCACTCCGGCCGGCTGTCCCCCGGCGGCCCGGATCGCCGCGGTGTGCACGGCCCCGATCATGCCGGCACCGAGCACCACGGCTCTTGTGGACTCCTTCACCGACGCACCTCCATCTACTCTCGCTGCTACGCACGCACGGTGGGACCGATCCGATGTGTCAGGGCCGACGGCCCGCACCGCGGTCCAGGATTTCTGCATGCCGTGCCGGGGAGACCGGCCGGGGTGACCGCCGAGCCCCGGGATCATCTTCCGGACGAACGCCGCCGGGGCCTGGAACGGACTACGCCATGCCCGTGTTCACACAGTGGGCGCGGGGAAGGCGGTGTGCATCCAGGTTGCCGACTCGATGGCGCTCTCGTAGGGGTCGGAGATGTCGGGACGGTCGACCTCCACCATCAGCCAGCCGTCGAAGGTGCTCGGCAGGTTGCCGATGATCCCGACGAGGTCGAGTTCACCGCGTCCCGGTTCGACCCAGAGTCCCTCCCGGACGGTGTGCTGGTAGCCCCAGCCTTCCCTTCGGCCCTGGGCCGCGACGCTGAGCCTGCAGTCCTTCACATGCATGAAGGGGATCCGTTCCGCGTAGTCCTTGACCATCCCGGCCACGTCGGCGCCGGCCCACGCCAGATGCCCGGTGTCGGGTAGGAAACCCAGGCGGGACGCGGGGATCGCGTCGAGCACGGCACGGCCCTCCCCCTCCGTCTCCACCCAGGTGCCGACGTGCGGGTGCAGGTTGGGCCGGACGCCTTCAGCGGCCATCGCGTCCGCGACCCGTGCGATCAGCGCCGTCACGGCCTCGAGCCGCGAGGAGTCCGCGTCGTGCGCCTGGGCCGGATGCGCGACGCGCGGTGCGTCCTTTCCCATGGCCAGGCCGAGGCCGATCTCCGTCATGCCGAGTTCGGCGTGCTGGCGTGCGGTGGTGGCCGCGTTCGCCACGACATCGTTCTCGTTGCCGTCCCGGCCGTCCGACCGGCACACGAAGTAGCCGGGGGCGGCTGTCAGGCCGACCTCGTTGAGGGCCGCCCGATACCGCTCGACGGTCCAGTCGGCGGGGACCTCGGCCATGACCGAAAGGAAGCCGGCCCGCTTGACCAGGGTCAGCAACTCCTGCCGCTCGGGCGCCTTGGACGGGTCGATCCAGCCGTCGTCGGTGGCGATCCACTGGATCGGGTTGAGGGCGATACGCGGAACGCCGGTGGTGGTGTCAGGCATGGAACTTCCTCTCAGGAGGTGGGGAGTTGGTTCGCGGGCAGACGCTTGGGAGAGAGTTCGCCAGGAAAGTGGCAGGCGACCCGCTGACCGGCCGGGGTGAGAGTGAGGCCCGGATCGCGTTCGGCACAGACGGTTCGTTCCGGCCGCGTCAGCGGTCCGATCGGACAGCGGTTGCGGAAGCGACAGCCCGACGGGGGGTTCGCGGGGCTTGGCAGGTCGCCTCGCAGCACGATGCGTTCCCTTGACCGCGCGGCCGTGTCAGGCACCGGCGAGGACGACAGTAGGGCGGCGGTGTAGGGGTGCTGCGGGTCGCCGTACACGTCGGTGACATCGCCGTACTCGACGATCCGGCCCAGGTACATCACAGCGACCGTGTCGCTGAGGTGACGTACCACGGAGAGGTCGTGAGCGATGAACAGATAGCCCAGCCCGCGTTCCTTCTGCAGCTTCTCCAGCAGGTTGATGATCTGGGCCTGGACCGACATGTCCAGCGCGGAGACCGGTTCGTCGAGGACGAGGGTGCGTGGCTCGCGGGCCAGCGCGCGGGCGATGCCGATGCGCTGGCGCTGGCCGCCCGAGAAGGCGTGAGGGTAGCGGTCGAGGTGGTCGGGGCGCAGGCCGACCTGTTCCATCAGGGAGCGAGCGGCATCTTCCTGCTCCCGGCCCCTGAGACCGCAGAATCCCAGGGCCTCAGTGAGCGACTGACGGATTGTCCGCCGTGGATTGAGCGACGCGTACGGGTCCTGGAAAACGTACTGCACCGACGACCGCACACGCCTGAGATCCTCGGCGCCCATCGCGCTCACGTCATTCCCCTCGACCGTGATCGAGCCCCCGGCGACGGGGCTGATCCCGACGATGCTCCGGGACAGCGTCGACTTGCCGCAGCCGCTCTCCCCGACCAGTCCCAGGGTCCGGCCCGCGTGCACGGTGAGGCTCACCGAGTCGACCGCGTACACCGGGGGCTCACGGAACAGGCCGCGCCGACGCGATCCGACGTCGACCCTGACGTCCTTGACCTCCAGCACCGGTTCTGCCTGCACGGGCACATGCGGTGTCGAGGACGGCTCATCCGCGGCCTGGGCCGTCACATCGTCGCGTCGCGCGGAGATGTCGACACCTCGCTGGGCGACGAAGCACGCCGCGGTGTGTCCGCTCGTCTCGATCGGCAGGAGCTCCGGCGGCCGGTGCGTGCATGCCTCCTCCCTGAAGACGCAGCGGGGACCGAACGCGCAACCGGGCGGCGGATCGGCGGGGTCCGGCGGGGTACCGGGGATGGCCGGCAGCGGCTGGCCCATCCGGTGGTCGTCGATGCGCGGCATGGCTTCCAGCAGCGCGGCCGTGTAGGGGTGCCGCGGATGTCCGAAGACCTCCTCGACGGTCCCCTTCTCGACCGTGCGTCCGCCGTACATCACGACCACGTCGGTACAGAGTTCGGCGACCACTCCCATGTCATGCGTGATGATCGCGATGGCGACGCCCAGCTCGGTACGCAGCTTTCCCAGCAACCGTAGGATCTGCGCCTGGATCGTGACGTCGAGAGCCGTCGTCGGCTCGTCCGCGATGAGCAGTGCGGGGTTGTTCGCCAGGGCGATGGCGATCACGACACGCTGTCGCATGCCGCCCGAGAACTGATGCGGATACTGGTCGATCTTCTTGTGCACGTCGGGAATGCCGACCTGGTCGAGCAGTTCGAGCGCGCGGGCGCGTGCCGCCTTCCGGTCGACGCCGTGCACCGTCATGGCCTCGACGATCTGGTCGCCGACCTTCATGGCCGGGTTGAGCGCGGCCTGCGGGTCCTGGAAGACCATGGCCACCTGGCTGCCGCGCCGGCGCCGCATCTCGGATTCCGGCAGCGCGAGCAGGTCGTCGTCGCCGAACCATACCGACCCCGCGGCGACCCTGCCCGGGTCGCGCAGCATCCGCATGATGGAGCGGGCGGTGACGGACTTACCCGAGCCGGATTCGCCCACGATACCGAGGACGTCGCCGGGGTAGATGTCGAAGCTGACGCCTTGCACGGCCTTGACCGTGCCGCTCTTGAGGTGGAACTCCGCTTCCAGATCTTCGACACGCAGCAGCGGTGCCCGGACCTCGGCGGGCGCCGGAGGTGTGGTTCCGGCCGGGTTGGTTGTCTGTTTCATCGGCGATTCACTGCCTCGTTGAGCGCGTCCGACATCAAGCTGACGCCCACTGCGAGCAACAGGAGCACCGCTGCCGGGCCGATGATGTAGGTGGGGGACTGGGAAACGAACCGGAGGCCGTTGTTGAGCAGGATGCCGAGCGATGGCGTCGGCGGCTGGACACCGAGGCCGACGAGGGACAGGCCGGCTTCGAAGTACACGCCGAGGACCATCCACACGGCACCGTTGACGACGATGGAGTCCAGCGTGTTGGGCAGTACGTGCCGCACCAGCAGCTTCGGGCGGGACACTCCCAGCACCCGGGCGGCGATGACGTACTCGCGGTCTTGCTGGGCGAGCCAGGCGCCGCGGGCCAGCCGTCCGGCGCTGGGCAGACCTGCGATCAGGATGGTCAGGAACAGCGCGAACCAGCCGGCGCCGAGGACGGCCACCAGGCAGACGCCGAGAATCAGTCCCGGGAAGCCGGTGATCACGTCCAGCAGCCGCTGCACTCCGGCGCCGAGCCACTCCGACAGGGCCCCGCAAAGGCCCAGTAGTGTTCCGATGGCCATGCTGAGCGGGACGGCGGTGAGGATGAGACTCAGGTCGACGCGGAGTCCGTACACGCTGCGGACGAAGATGTCCCGGCCGAACTCGTCGGTGCCGAAGAGGTGCTGGGCCGACGGGGCAGCGAATGTGCTCGCTCCCTGCTGGTCGAAGCCGCCAGGGAACAGCACGGGCGCGGCCAGCGCGGCCAGCGTCATCACGGCCAGGATCGACAGCCCGGTGACACCCTTGAGTGTGCGGAAGGCCGACAGGTACCGGGCCAGGGTCGGGTTGAGCGTCCTGCGTCCGGTGGCAGCCGGTGTGCCGGGGGCCGGCAATGGTACTTCGGTCATGGCTAGTCTCCCAACCTGATCTTCGGGTCGAGCGCAGCGAGGAGCACCTCGGTGACGATCTGGCACAGCACCGCGATGCACACCACACCGAGGATCAGCACCTGGAGGACGGTGAAGTCGCGGGTCTGCACGCTCGACACGGCGAGTTGGCCGAGCCCGTTGCGGTTGAAGACCGACTCGATGACCACGGCACCGGCGAGCAGGCTGCCGATCTCCAGACCGATCGCGACCACCGCGGTGCCGAAGCTGTTGCGCAGCACATGACGCACCGTGATCCGCTGAGGCGAGACGCCCTTTGCGACGGCCAGGTCCGTGTATTCCTCTTTGCGTACCCTGAGCATCTCCGTGCGCAGCAGCCGGGCCACGCCGCCGGCGGGAGCCAGGGCGAGCGCCACTGCCGGCAGGACGAGGTACTGGATACCGATCGCCGGGTCGTCCAGCAGGCTCACCTCTCCGCTGACGGGAAGCCAGCGGTTGTAGACGCCGAATACGAGGATCATGGCAAGCGCCGTGAGAAAGGACGGTACGGCCACCAGGATGCTGCTGCCCAGGTCGAAGCCGGCCCGCGCCCACCACTTTCTGGTGGAACCGGCGAGCACCCCCAGAGTGGTGCCGATGACGATGACGATGAGGGTGGCGAACACGGCCAGTCCGATCGTGCTCTCCAGCCGGTCGCCTATGAGGCTGCCGACGCTGCGGTGCAGGAGATACGACTGGCCGAGGTTGCCGTGGAACAGTCCGAACAGCCACTCCCAGTACTGCACAGTGAGAGGCCGGTCGAGTCCCAGCTCGCTGCGGATCGCCGCGACGTTGGCCGCCGTCGGGTCGGAGCCGGCGAGGGTGACGGCGACGTCTCCGGGAGCGAGGCGAGGCAGGGCGAAAGCGACGATCGAGCTGGCGAGCAGGACGAAAGCGACCGATGGCACTTTACGCAGGAGGAAACGGATCATGACGACAGCCACGCCTGTCCGAGGTCGAGGAAGCCCGACCGCATGGCCTTGATCCCCCCGACCGAGGTCGAGCGGACCGTCAGCACCGGGCGGGTGATCAACGGCACCGCGAACGCCTGGTCGAGGAAGTACGCGTTGTAATCGTGCACCGCGCTCTTCTGCGCGTCTTCCGAGGCCGCGGCGGTGACCTTCCCGACGATCGCGGTGTACTTCTCGCTCCGGAAGCGGAGCAGGTTGTCGTCGGCGAGCAGTTCGGGACGGCTGACAACCTGACTGGCCGGCGACAGCGCGTTGCCGTTCAGCATCAGAACGGCGGGAGCCTGCATGTCGCGCTGGGCGATCCGCTCGTCGTACTCGGTGGCGCTCAGCATGACAGCCTTGGCGTCGAGTCCGACAGCGGCGAGGTTGTTCTTGACGATCTGGAAGATCGCGGTGGCTTCGGGGGTGTTGAGTGTGACGACATCGAACGTGGTGCCGGTCACGCCCGCCTTGGCGAGCATCTCCTTCGCCTTCCCCGGCTTGTACGTGTACTGCTTGGCCTGTGTCGCGTCGTAGCCTACGGTGGACTTCCGCCACGGCAGGTCGGTCGCTTCCGCCTGACCACCCTCGACCTGCGTGACGATCCGGTCGCGGTCGATCGCGTACTGGACCGCCTGGCGCACGGTCTTGTCGTCGAACGGCGCCTTGGTCACGTCCAGCGCGAGGGGGATCGCCGTACCGCCCGACTCCACCAGCGAGTATCCCGGCTGCTCGCTCAGGCTGCGCGCGTCGAGGGCGGGCATACCGACCCCGTAGTCGACGCGACCGCTCCGGATCGCGGACACGATCGCCGTGGGGTCGTTGATGCTGTTGATCTCGATCTTGTCGAGATGCGTGTTCTTCGCGTCCCGGTAGCCGGCGTACTTGGTCAGTTCGACCTTGCCGCCGGGCGTCCAGGACTTCCAGACGAAGCGTCCGGTGCCGTCGACGTTCTTGCCACCGGCGTAGTCCACGTAGGAGTCCGGGTTGAGGATCGGCATCGTGTCGAACAGGTCGAAGATGTTGGGCGTGGGCTTGGAGAAGGTGAGCGTGAGCTTGTCGTTGCCGTCGGCCTTCATGGAGGAGATCTGAGCGGCGATAGCCTGGTTCGCTGCCCCGGTGGCCGGATCCTGGACCTTCTTCAGGATGGCGATGACGTCCTGGGCGGTCAGCTTGTGACCGCTGTGAAACGTCACGCCGTCGTGCAACGTGATGTCCAGAATCTTGGCGTCGGCGGCGAGCTTCCACGACTTCGCCAGCACGCCGACCGGCTTCCCACTGTCGGGGTCGACGACCATCAGTGGTTCGAGGACCTGGTACCCGGCGAGCAGATTGCCGAACGACGTCTTGAGGAACGAGCCGGGGTCGACGTCGCTGGTCTGCGCGACTACGAGGGTGCCGCCATCGCGCACCGGGTTTTCGGAGGCGTCCGAGCCCGCGGTGTTCTGGTTGGCCGCGCTGCACGCGGCCACGGAGAACAGCGCGGCACAGGCCGCGGTAACAGCGACGAGCCGGTGCCGCAGGGTCGGCCATTTCAGTGACATCGGTGCTCCTTGGGAGAGTCGAGGAAGCCGCCCACGGCGAGGGCCGATCGCTGGCTTGAATATTCCGTTCTCATCATGCGTAATCCGTGAAGGGGTCGCCCTGAGGGCGGAAGGTAGCAGCTCAGCGACGTGCAGAGACGATGCCTGCCTGCTACCGGGGTACGACGCGTGTGGCCGAAATGCGGTCAGATCGTGAGCGGGTCCCGCGCGGAGGGAATCCCATGCCCGGCGCCACAAGGCGCCACGGGGCCGGCCAGCGTGGACCAGTCCGTCGGCACGGTCGCGTGTCTTGAGCCGAGGGGCTCGGTCCCCACATCCGTCGGTCCGTTGGGGCCACGGCCCGGCGGACGGCCGTGCGCCAGGACCGGTGCCTCAGGGACGGCGGGGTTGAATCCTGGGTCACCCCTCGTCGTACAGGGGCTCGGGGCGTCGGCACCTGCCCTCCAATGCCACCGCCTGGCCAGAGCGGGAGGCTTCCTCGACAGCGCACAGCGCTTCGAGAACGTGGAAGGCGAAGGTCGCGTTGGCGCGGTGGGGGCCGCCTTCGACCGCCGTCGCCAGGTCGCGGACGCCCAGGCCACGCCGCGCCTGCTCGCGCGTGCCGACCGCGCCGAACAGCTCGGTGGCCGGCTGCAGGACCGTCCACTGCTCGTCACCGTGCCGACGCAGCCGCACCTCGTTGTCGAAGTGGTTGGGGTTGGCCAGCGTGAGCGTTCCTCCGGTGCCGTAGATCTCCACGGCGGGCAGGCCCGTGTCCCAGACGTCGAAACTCATCTGCGCCGACCCGATGACACCCGAGTCGAAGGTGAGGACGGCCGCCGCGTGGGTGGGGACGGTGACCTCGATGGAGTCGACGCTCCGCTCGGGCGCCGTCACCTTCCGCACAGGGGCACCGATCCTGGTGGCGGCGCTGATCGACCGGATCGGCCCCAGGGTGTTGACGAGGATCGCGAAGTAGTAGGGCCCCATGTCCATCACGGGCCCGCCGCCCTGTTCGAACAGGAAGGCGGGGTTCGGGTGCCAGGTCTCCGCCTTGCTGTGGCTGATGGAGATCGAGGCGCCGATCGGTGTGCCGATCGCCCCGGAGTCGACGGCCTTGCGCAGCGTCTGGGCTGCGCTGCCGAGGAAAGTGTCCGGCGCCGAGCCCAGCACCAGCCCTGTCCGCTCGGCCGTCTCCAGGACGGCGCGGCCCTCCGCCACGGATGTTCCGAGCGGCTTCTCCACGTACACGTGCTTGCCCGCCTCCAGTCCAGCCTGGATGCTGTGCGCGTGGTGGACCGGCGGTGTCAGGTTGACGAGAATGTCGACGCCGTCGTCGGCGTAGAGTTCGCCATCGTTGCCCCAGGCCGGTATGTCGTGGTCGGCCGCGGCCTGCTTCGCCCGTGCCGTGTCGATGTCGCCCACCCGGACGATTTGCAACTCCGGGTAACGGGCCAGGCCAGTGACGTACCGGGCGAAGATGTTGCCGGTACCGAGAATGCCGATCCGGTGAGTCTGTCGGGCCATGCCGTCGTCCTCTCAAGGGGGCTGCGGGGCGGAACACTGCGCTTGGGTTCAGATGACGTGCGCGAGGGGGCTGGCCCTCGATCGCGGGGGCCTTGAGCAGTGCCGATGTCGAGCGGGTAGGCCACCGTCGGCACGTGGCCCGCGCCGGTTCTCCGTCGGGCGGGGCCAGGGGTCTCGTCGGCCGGAGGGGATTTCTCCGGGCGATCGGACGGCGGATGCTGGACGAGTTCGGCGCTGACTCTCGCGAGGATGACCGACAGCCGTCAATCCAGTCAGCCCTGGCTTGAACGCTTCGTTTAGGACACCTTGATTGAGCTCGCGAGGGCACACAAGAGGCCACTTAAAGTTTTTCAGTCAAACTAAAAGCGTCCGAACTGGCCGCCGGTGCGTAGCTGTCTCTCATCATTGACAGCAGACCTCGACGATATGGATAGTCGAGGCACCTAAGCGACCGGATTAAAGGCGGCGACTGTGCGTAAAGATGGCCACGAACGCACGGGTTCGACCTTGCTGCCCGCGGTCCCCGTGGGGCTGCGGAAGGTCCTGGATCTTGTGGTGTCCGGTGAGGCGACGAGCCGCGCGGAGATCGCCCGGCGCAGCGGAATGGCCCGCTCCACCGTGGGTCAGCAGGTTGATTTCCTCATCACACGCGACATCATCCAGGAGATCGAGTCCAGCGAATCGGTGCGGGGCCGACCGCCTCGGGTCCTGACCCTCTCCCCGCGCGCCGGAACCATAGTCGTCGCTGACGTCGACACTGCGGGCGCGCGCGTCGCCCTGGCCGACCTGACAGGCAGCCTTGTCGCGGTCGAGACCGTGGACGTCCGCTTGGAGTCCGGCCCGGAGACAGTCTTGAAAGGGGTCTCGGAAAGACTTCTGCGACTACTGGAGCGTGTCGGACGCGACCCGCGCCGGGTGCGCGAAGTCGTGATGTCGCTGCCGGGCCCCGTCGACGTCCGGCGCGGCTGCGCCGTGCGGCCCACCGGCATGCCCGGCTGGCACGGATACCCGGTGGCCGACGAGCTGCGCAGGCGTTTCGGCGCTCGTGCCCGGGTGGACAACGATGCCAATCTCATGGCACTCGGCGAGGTGAGCCAGGGGCGCTTCGACGCGCCGCTGCTGTGCATCAAGATCGGCACGGGGCTCGGAGCCGGCCTGGTCACAGCATCAGGCGAGGTCTACCGCGGGGCCGAGGGAGCCGAGGGGGACATTGGTCATATCCGGGTCATGGACGGCAGCGACGCCCTGTGTACCTGCGGAAACGTCGGCTGTGTCAGGGCTATAGCCTCCCAGCGAGCACTCCTGCGTACTCTCGGTATCCCCGAGTCGACGGACGACGACCCGCGCCACGGCGAGCACGAACTCGGTGACCGTGTGGCCAACAACGACCCCTCCGCCGTCCATGCCCTGCGTCAGGCCGCAGGTGCCATCGGTGAGATCGCGGCGATGCTTGTACTCGTCTACAACCCGCGTACCCTCGTCGTCGGCGGCCCCCTGAGCAACCTGGGAGACGACCTGCTGTCGGGGATCCGCGCCACCGTGTACCAGCGTGCCCTGCCGTTGACCACACGCGCACTGACCATCACGACGACCCACCCCGACGGCGACTCCGCGATCCGCGGCGGTATCGCCCTCGCGCTGCGGGACGTGTTCAGCGAACAGGGGATCGCCCGGTTGCTCGTCACCGACGGAGGCGAGGCATGACCGCTCGGACAGCCCGGTTCCGGGCCGGAGGCACCGGATGACCACCGAGCCCGACTCGCTGCTGCGCAAGGTACGGCTCATCCTCGGCGCCTTCGATGGCGGGGCGTCGGTGCTGGGCCTGTCGGAGCTGGCCCGGCGCACCCGGCTCGCGAAGACCACCGTCCACCGCGTCGCCACCGAGATGGCCGAGGTCGGCCTGCTGAACCGCCGGGGCCGCGGCTACGAGCTCGGCTCTCTGCTCTTCGAACTGGGCCAGCGTGTCCCGGCCACCAGGCGTCTGAGGATGATCGCTGCCCGCTATCTGGGCGACCTGGCCCGCGCCACCGGGGAGACTGTCGTCCTGGCCTTTCCCGGTGACCAGGACGTGCTGTTCGTGGAGAAGTATTTCAGCCAGCGCGGGGGCAACGTGGCCGTCACCTCCGTGGAGGGACGGGTGCCGTTCCACTGCGGTGCCTCCGGCAAGGCCCTCCTCGCCTTCGGCGACCAGCACTTGTGCGAGCGCATCGTCTCCTCCGAGCTGAGCGCCCGCACCCCGTGGACCATCACCGACCCGATCCGCCTGCGCGCGGAACTGGACAGGACGCGCCGACAGGGCTTCGCGGTCGACCGGCAGGAACTCGTCGTCGGTTACGGAGCTGTCGCCGCGCCCGTGTTCGCCGGTGACACAGCCGTGGCGACCCTGACGGTGGTCGGTCCGATCGGCCGGCTCGACACCGCCAGGCACGCCCCGGCCGTCACCGCGGCCGCCCGCGCCCTGACTCAGGATTTCCGGTCCGTGAGCACCTGATGTCAGGCGAAGTTCCGGTCCGCTGAGCGGTCCGGGGGGATTCCGTCGGCTGACGTCATCGCGAACAATTCGAGAACGGCCGAGCCACCGGGGTCGCGGCGGCCAGAGCATCCGACGGATGTCCGGCACGACCGCCACCGCCCCGGCTCACGCCCCGCTCGGGCAAGGCGCGGCGGCTCGGCTCCGCTTCCCGTCCGGGCGGGCTCCGGGCCTGGCGCCCGTACGGGACTGTCGGGGAGCCGTCGGCTCCCCGCCGCGCCGGGGTCGCCCCGGGGCGGAGCAGGTGCCGGCCACCACCCGCACACGGCCACCGCGGCATCCACGGCAGCGGGGACCGGCCGAGCCCGTGAGCACCGGTTCTCGGTAGCGCGGGGCTACCCGGTCCGTCACCGACGAAGAAAGGAGGCTGTTCGCGCATGCACCCGATCAATGCCGTCCCCCACCGCCCCGAACAACTGGCGCGGGAGACGTTGGTCCGCTACCTGGAACTGTGCGATGTTCCCCGGTCGGCGGACGCGACCGGCCGGATCCAGGACCTGTTCACCCAGGACGCCGTCTGGGAGGGGGTTGGCCCGCTCTACAGCGCCAGGTTCGGCCGCGCCACCGGACGAGAGGCCATCGCTGCCATGGTCTCCTCCCATTTGCCTCCCAGCCCGCAGTTCCAGGCGAACGTGCACCTGCTCCACCCCGGCACCATCATGGCTGATGACGGCGAGGTACGGGGACGCTGGCTGATGCAGCAGTTGTCCCGGTACGGCTCCGGGGAGGCCGAGTTGGTGGTGGCGCGACTGGCTCTGGTCTTCCGTGTCGACACCGGCCGGGGTGAGGCCCTGATCTCCCGGTTCCGCACCGAGCGGATCTTCGAGACCGCCCTCGCGTCGGCCGCCGACGGCACGCAGGTGACGGCGTGATGGCCATGGGGGACGGGCGAACGATGCTGCTCACCTGCTACCGGGACGTCCGCCACTACGGCTGGCTGCATGTGGACCTGTTCCTCCACGACCAGGACGGCAGGGAACTGAACTGGGTCCACTGGGGCGCCCGAGAGGAGGGGCCCGACGGCGCGGACCAGGCGTGCCGCGCCGTAGAGCCGTCGCTGCGCCGCACCACGGAGTGGCGGCACGGCATCCGAGCCGACGGCAGCGACTACTGGACGGCCCACGCCGAGTGGATGGACGACACCGAAACCAACCCCTCACAGGAAGCAACGGCATGAACAAGTCAGCTGGATCCGGTACCACCGGCCCCGAGATCGCGCCCCTTGTCGGGGAGGACCGCGTCGATGTCTCCCTCTACACCGATCCCGAGTTGTTCGAGCTGGAGATGGACCGCATCTTCAGCCGTACCTGGGTGTGGGTGGCCCACGAGAGCGAGATCCCCCAAGCCGGGGACTTCAGGACGGCCACCGTCGGACGACAGCCGGTCATCGTCACCCGTGATCGCCGTGGCGGCATCAACGTGCTGCTCAACCGCTGCCGCCACCGCGGTGCCAGTCTCTGCGAGGCCCCCCGCGGCAATGCCAACGGCTTCACCTGCCCGTACCATGCCTGGTCCTACGCCCTCGACGGGAAGCTGCGCGGTATCCCCTACCCGGACGGCTACGAGGAGGTCCTGGAGAAGAAGGACCTTCCGTTGCACCGCCTGAAGGTGGACACTTACGCGGGCATGGTGTTCGCGAGCTTCAACCCCGACGTGGAGCCCCTGGCGGACTTTCTCGGTCCGGCGAAGCACTGGATCGACCTGTTCATGAAGCAGGGCGCCGGCTACCCGATCAAGGTGCAGGGCGAGCACAAGTTCCGGTTCGACGGGAACTGGAAGATCCAGCTGGAGAACACCACCGACGGCTATCACTTCCCCATCGTGCATCGCTCGTGGATGTCCTCCGTGGACGCCGAGACCGCTGAGATGCTGTCCTTCATGACCGACGAGAAGGCGGTCACCCACTCTCTCGGCAACGGACACAGCGTCATGGTCATGGTGCCCGAGCACGTCGACTTCGACGATGACGACGGCTCCGAGCCGCTCCAGGAACGGTTCAGCCACCTCGTCGAGGAGCTTTCCCAGGACTTCGAGCCCGAGAAGGTGCGGCGGATCATTCGCACGATGCACGGAGTCGGCTTCAACCTCAACCTCTTCCCGAACGTCGCCATGTCGATGGCGTTCTTCCGGGTGCTGAGGCCGATCTCCGTGTCCGAGACGGAGGTCCGGCACCTGGCGCTCGGCCTGGAGGGCGGCCCCGAGAGCGTCAACCGCGAACGGCTGCGGATCCACGAGCACTTCCAGGGGCCGTTCGGATTCGGCAGCCCCGACGACTCCGAGGCATGGGACCGGGTGCAGCGCGGCGCCGCGGCCGGCCCGGGCCTGCCCATCCTGGTCAACCGAGGTCTGAACCGGGAGACCGACGACGAGAACTCGACCAAGGGCCGTGTCTCGCATGCCACGGACGAGACCGGCATGCGCCAGGCCTATGCGATGTGGAAGGCGATGATGACCGATGCCCGCTGAGACCCTGGCCACCACCGGGCCGGTGCTGTCCGACCCGCGCGTACACCGCGCGATCGAACTCGTCTGGCACGAGGCACGGTTGCTCGACCGCAAGCAGTACACGCAGTGGGACGCTCTCTGGGCGCCCGGCGGACTGTACGTGATACCCATCGACCCCGACACCGACGATTTCGCGTCCTCGCTGAACATGGTCTACGACGACGACCGGATGCGTCGGATGAGGATCGAGCGCCTCACCGGAGGCTTCTCCATCTCGGCGTCCGCAGCCGCCCGTACCGTGCGTACCGTGTCCTCGTTCGTCGTCGAGAGCCGGGACGACGAGAGCGTCGAACTCTCGGGTGCCCAGGTGCTCGTGGGTCATCGGCGCGAGCGGACCTTCGTCCTCGCCGCCGACGTCACCTACCGGATCCTGCTGGACGGCCCCGAGCCGCTCCTCGCCCGGAAGGTCGTGCGGCTGATCAACTCCGAGGACGCGGTCAACGCGTCGGGCTTCCTGCTCTGAGGAGGCTGCCATGATCAAGGTCACGGTCAGTGACATCATCGACGAGACGGCGCTGGTGAAGTCCTTCCGCCTCCAGCGCAGCGACGGCGGGGCTCTCGCCCCGTACGAGGCCGGCGCCCATGTGGACGTGCTCTGTCCAGGAGGTGTTACCCGGCAGTACTCACTGTGCAGCCCCCCCGAGGATGCCGGCTCCTACGTCATCGCGGTCAAGCGGGAACAGCAGTCGCGAGGCGGGTCCGCCGCTCTGCACGACAAGGTCGTATCCGGTGACGAACTCGTCATCAGCGAACCACGAACCCTCTTTCGCCTCCAGCCGAGTGCCGAGCACCACGTACTGGTCGCGGCGGGCATCGGTATCACACCGTTGCTGAGCATGGCATACCAACTACGCCGGGGCGGTGCGGACTTCCGGCTGCACTACTTCGCGGTCAGCCGGGAGAGCGCGGCGTTCGCCGCGTTCCTGGAGAGCTCGGAGTTCGCCGCCAGCGTCGAGTTCCACTTCTCGGTCGCTCGTGAGGAACAGCCTGCCGTCCTCACCGAAATACTCTCGGACGTGAACACAGCGACGCACGTCTACACCTGCGGTCCCAAGCAATTCATGCAACAGGTCATCGAAGCAGTGCCCCGGTCACTGCCCCAGGACAACGTCCACTTCGAACACTTTCAGGCCGTCGAACCGAATGACTCCTCCGGCGACGCGTTCGAGGTCGAGTTGGACACCGGCGAGGTCTTCCGCGTCCCCTCGGGACGCAGCATCGTCGACGTGCTCACCGAGCAGGGCATCGACATCGACACCTCCTGCCGCGAGGGAATCTGCGGTACGTGTGTGGTGGCCGTGGTCGACGGTGTGCCGGACCACCGTGACCACTGCCTGACCCGTAAGGAGAAGGAAGCCGGCAACCAGATCGCCACCTGCGTGTCACGGGCGAAGACGGCCCGCCTGGTGCTGGAACTGTGACGTCCGCTTCGAGAGGGGGCCCGATGCCGAGCGTCGGCGAAGATTCCACATCCCTGTCCGCCCTGACGGAATGGCCGGCTGGCGCCGCACTGGACCCCATCGCGGCGATCTCCGGTGCTCTGGACCGCCTCGAACGTACCGAACCGGAGATACGGGCCTGGGTACATGTCGACCAGGACGGGGCACTGCGCGCGGCGAGGCTGCTGGAGACGTCGGCATCGGACGGTCCGCTGAAGGGGGTGCCGTTCGGGGTCAAGGACATCATCGACATGCGCGGTCTGCCGACCGAGTGCGGATCTCCCTTGCGCCGGGGCTGCACTGCGTCCCGAGACGCCCCGCTGGTCGCCCGGCTGCGGGAACTCGGCGCGATACCCCTGGGCAAGACGGTCACCACGGAGTTCGCCTACTTCGCGCCCGGCCCCACCCGCAATCCACGCGACCTCGCCCGCACTCCGGGCGGCTCTTCCAGCGGCTCCGCGGCGGCTGTCGCGGCGGGTGTGGTACCGCTTGCCCTCGGCAGCCAGACAGCCGGGTCCCTGACCCGGCCGGCGGCTTATTGCGGCATCGCCGGATTCGTCGCCCCGGTCGGAGGAGCGCTCAGTACCGCCGGGTTCGTTGGTCTGTCCCACAGCCTCGACGCCGTCGGGCTGCTCACCCCGACAGTCGCCGGTCTCCGCTTGGTCCACGGGTCGTTGACAGGGCAGGGACGCCTGAGCGGCCCGCCGGCCAAACCGCGTCAGGTGAAACTGGCGGTGTGGAGCGGCGACGAACTCGGCGAGGTCGACGCCGCCATGCGCGAGGCACTGGAGCGTGCTGTCGGGCGGGCCCGCGCCGATGGAGTCGACGTCACCGTCCTGGACTGGACGGATCGCACCCCGCGGCTCGTCGAGGCCCACCACTCCGTCATGTCGTACGAGGCGGCCCGCGCCCTTTCCGCGGAATCCGGCCGGCCCGACCTGCTCAGCGCGCCGCTCAACGACCTCCTCGCCCACGGTCGCGGTGTCGCGCCGACGGAGTACCGGAATGCTCTCGACGTGGCCAGGAAGGCACGCCACGACATGCACTCGCTGCTGGGCGACTTCGACGCCGTCCTGGGACCCGCGGCCCTCGGAGCGGCTCCCTCGGGGCTGACGGCGACCGGTTCCCCCGTCCTCAGCCGCCCATGGCAACTTCTGGGGCTCCCGGTCGTCGTGGTTCCGGGCCATCAGGACAGTGCCGGACTGCCCCTGGGCCTTCAGCTCATCGGCCACCCGGATCGTCTGAGCCCGCTGTTCGCCCTGGCACACGACCTTGAGCAGCAGGCCATGGACAGATCCGAGACTCAACCCTGAAACCATTGTGAGTCCGGCCATTCCAGCATCCTCGACCTCTGAGTACGTGGAGCAACTCGCGCAAGGTGATTCGCCTGGGTGACGGGATGCGTGATCGCAAGCGGGAGCGGTGGTGAGGCGGTCGTCACGCTCGCCGGCGTCAGCCTCCTGGCGGACCCAGGACCTCAGAGCTTCCTTGTGGATACCGAGGTCGCGAGCGGCGTGGGCCATAGGACGGCCTGTCGAGCGGACCTAGTGCCCCTCCCGGCAAGCTTTGCCCCGTCGCGCCGCCCGGCGCGCACGCTCGCGGCGTTGGCCGAAAGCCCTGGTAGCTCCCTCCCCAAGCTCTCAGCTTCGTTCGAGCGGGGGATACCCCATCCGAGGACTTCCGGCCGCCTTGCGATCGTGCTCGGCATCCGGAGGATGCATCAAAGCGCCGGGACGGAGCGAGCGAAGCGGGCGCAGTGCACCGCGGTGACATCAGCCGGTCCGCGGCGGGCGCTCCTTCGGGGCAAACATTGCCGGTCGCGGCACTACGTAGGGCGTGTTCCGAAAGTCCCGCCTGGCTCGCGACGCCTGGCACGCACGCTCGCTGCGTTGTCGGAGTCGTCCACGTACGTCCAGGCCATCGAGGGCGCCGATCCTCCGCCTTGCGATCGCGCTCGGCGTCCACAGGACGAATCAAGGTGCCGAGACCGAGCGAGCGGAGCGAGTGCAGCGCACCAGACGCCGCAAGCCCCGCCCTGCGGGCGGACGGCGCTACTTTCGCAACACGCCCCAGCACAGCGCGCTCACGCAGCTCATCAGGATATGTACGGGGTGCCGACGTTGCTCGTGGTTCTCCACCGGAGCCGGGGCCGGCCCGTCAGACGAGGACGACCGGGATCCCGCGTTCCTCGAAGCGGGCGGCCCGTTCCGCCGCGCCCGTGTCGGTGATGAGGGTTCCGATGTCCTCCACCGGACAGATCCTGGCGAACGCGCGGGCGCCCAGCTTGGAGCTGTCCGCCACCACGACCAGCGTCCGCGCCCGCTCGGCGAGCAGCGCGTTGATGCTCGCCTCGTGTTCGCTGTGCGCGCCCGCGCCCTCCTCGGCGTCCACCGCGTCCACTCCGATGAAGGCGAGGTCCAGGCTGACCTCGCCGAGGATGTGCCGGGCCAGCGGGCCGACCAGTTCGTACGACTGGTGCATCGCGACGCCGCCGGTCGTCACGATCTTGATGTGCGGCCTTACCGCCAGCTCATGGGCGATGTTCAGCGCGTTCGTGACCAGCGTGACCGCGGGCTCCTCGGCCGATCCCGCGAGGTCGCCCCGGGTGGCGACGGCGCGGGCCACCTCCGTCGTCGTCGTACCGCCGTTCAGCCCGATCACCATCCCCGGCTCGACCATCGCGGCCGCCGCCCGCGCGATGCGCTCCTTCTCCGAGGCGTGCCGTACCGCCTTGTAGCGCAAGGGGAGTTCGTACGCGACGGAGTGGGCCACGGCCCCGCCCCGGGTGCGCGTCAGCAACTGCTGCTCGGCCAGGTGGTCGAGGTCGCGCCGTACGGTCGCGACGGACACCCCCAGCTCGGCGGCGACGGCCTCGACCTCGACCTGGTGCCGCTCGGTCAGCAGCTCCAGCAGGGCCGTGTGCCGCTCATGGCGATTCACCGCATCACCGCATCCTTCTCGGCGCGTCCCTCACGACGCGTCTTTGTCGACATCGACCGGCCCCGACACCGTCCGGCCGCCCGGCTCCCCGGGCTGTTCCTGAGCGTACCGTGCGCTCCTCATGCTTGTTTCTGATGGAAAACCTGCCCTAGCATGCAGAAAAAATCATGGCGAGAACGGAGAGCACCTATGGCTCAGGCGACTCATGTGGAGACGGAACTGGCCGACCAGCCGGCCTGCTGGCGCCGCGCCGCCGGACTGGCCTCGGACGAGGCGGTGGGCGACGCGCTGCCCTCGCCGGGCGAGCGCGTCGCCGTCGTGGGCTGCGGCACCTCGTTCTTCATGGCCCGCGCCTACGCCGCCCTCCGGGAGGGCGCGGGGCAGGGGGAGACCGATGCCTTCGCCGCCTCCGAGTTCCCCTCGGGGCGCCGCTACGACCGGATCGTGGCGCTGACCCGCTCCGGTACGACCACCGAGGTGCTGGCCCTGCTCGCGGGCGTCCGCGGCACGGTCCGTACGACCGCGATCACCGCGGACCCGGCCACACCGGTCCGGGACGCCGCCGACGACCTGATCGTCCTGGACTTCGCCGACGAACGGTCCGTCGTCCAGACCCGCTTCGCGACCACGGCGCTCACGCTGCTCCGGGCCCGTCTCGGACTGCACACCGACGCCGTGGCCGCGGACGGGGAGAGGGCGCTCGCGCTGCCGCTGCCGGACGGCCTCACGGAGTGCACCCAGTTCACCTTCCTCGGCCGGGGTTGGTCGGTCGGGCTGGCCGAGGAGGGCGCCCTCAAGATGCGGGAGGCGTCCCTCTCCTGGACGGAGGCGTACCCGGCGATGGAGTACCGGCACGGCCCGATCAGCATCACGACCGGGGGCACGGCGACCTGGATGCTCGGGGACGCCCCCGACGGCCTGGCGGAGCAGGTCGCGGCGACCGGCGGGCTGTGGGTGGCGGGGCGCCTCGACCCGCTGGCCGAGCTGGTACGGGTCCAGCGGCTCGCCCTGGCGATCGCGCGGCGGCGCGGCCTCGACCCGGACAGCCCGCGTCATCTGACCCGCTCGGTGATCCTCCCGGCGTAGCGGGGAGCCGCGGGAGGCGGAGCGGAGTACGGACGGTGCGGCCCGGCGCCGCCGCGCCCGCCACGTCGACCGGCGGCAGTTCGCGCTCCAGGTCGACGACGAGCGTCCGTTCGCTCTCCCCCACCTCGTGCAGCCCG
>NZ_JBFBJB010000088.1:0-31252 GCF_040685895.1 Streptomyces sp. NPDC088124
GTTCGCATGACGTCTGTCATGCGAACCCATGACAGACCGCACTGCCGTCCGCCTCGAATCGCCGGGAGTGTGGAGGGCATGAACACAGTCATCGAAGCCGTCGGACTGAGGCGGAGCTACCGGGGTTTCGACGCCGTACGCGGCATCGACTTCACGGTCGCCCGCGGAGAACTCTTCGCGCTGCTGGGAACCAACGGAGCCGGCAAGACGTCGACACTCGAAATCCTGGAGGGCCAGGCGGCCCCCACCGCCGGGACCGTCCGGGTCCTGGGCCGGGACCCGTTCCGCGACCGTGCGGCCGTGCGGCCGCGCACCGGGGTGATGCTCCAGGAGGGCGGATTCCCTTCGGAGCTGACGGTCCTGGAGACCGCACGGATGTGGGCGGGGTGCACCACCGACGCCCGTCCCGTGGGCGAGGTCCTGGAACTGACCGGTCTCGGCGACCGCGCCACGGTGCGGGTCAAGCAGCTCTCCGGCGGTGAACGCCGCCGCCTCGATCTCGCGCTCGCCCTGCTGGGCCACCCCGAGGTGCTGTTCCTCGACGAGCCGACGACCGGCCTCGACGCGCAGTCCCGCCACGACACCTGGGAGCTGATCCGCGAACTGAAGGCCCAGGGCACGACCGTGGTGCTCACCACCCACTACCTGGACGAGGCGGAACAACTGGCCGACCGGCTGGCGATCATGCACCAGGGGCTGATCGCCACCACCGGGCGGGTGGCCGACGTGGTGGCCGAACAGCCCTCCCGGATCAGCTTCGAACTCCCCCAGGACCGCTTCCTGGGGGAACTGCCGCCGCTCGCGCCGATGGGCGTGACCCGCCATGAGACCGCGGGCCGGACCGTACGCCTGGAGACCCGGGACCTGCAGCGCACCGCCACCGAACTGCTCGTCTGGGCGCACCGCACCGGGATCGCGCTGCGCGCCCTGGACGCCCGGTCCGCATCGCTGGAGGAGGCGTTCATGGAGATCGCCAAGAACCTGCACACCGAGGAGACACGATGACGACGACCGCCCCTGTCCGACCGGCCGCCGCCGCGCGCGTACGATCCGGTGCCGCGACCCGCATGGCCGCCCTCGGCCGCGCGGAGCTGGCGCTCCTGCTGCGCAGCAGGGCCTCCCTGGTCACGGCGCTCGCGCTGCCCGCCGTCACGGCCCTCTCGTCGCGCAGCCTGGTCAACGGCCTCGACCTGGGCGGCACCGGCCTGTCGATCGCGACCGTCCTCCTCACCGGCACTCTGGCCATGGCCCTGTTGTTCTCCATCTACACGAACCTGGTCGGCGTGTACGTCACGCGCCGCGAGAGCCTGGTGCTCAAGCGGCTGCGCACGGGTGAGGTGCGCGACGTGGAGATCCTCGCCGGTGCCGCGCTCCCGGCCGTGGTGCTGGCGCTGGTCCAGTGCGTGCTGCTGGCCGTCGGTCTGACAGTGGTCCTGGACCCACCCCTGCCGCAAGCCCCGCACCTGCTCGTTCTCGGCCTGCTGCTGGGTGTGGTACTGCTCGTGGCCGGGGCCGCGCTGACGGCCGCCTTCACCAGGACCGCGGAGAGTGCACAGTTGACGTTCCTGCCGTTCCTGCTGGTGAGCATGGCCGGATCCGGGGTCTTCCTGCCGCGCGGGGCGCTGCCCGGTGTGGTGGCGGACATCGGTGCCTGGCTGCCGTTCTCGCCCGTCATGGATCTCCTGCAGGGCGGCTGGACCGGCGAGCTCGGCGGCCCGGACCAGGGCCGCGCGGTGCTCGTCGCGCTGGCCTGGACCGGTGCGGCGGCCCTCGGCGTGCGGCGGTGGTTCCGCTGGAGCCCTCGCCATTGAGTACAACGGACCGTGGGACAAGGGAGCTGGGACCGCGAACATGAACATGAGCATGGGCATGAACTTGAATGTGGACGACTGGGTGGAACGTCTCGGCGGCCCGGACGGCCCCAGCCGGTACCGCAAGTACGCGCTCGTCACGGTCGCCTACTTCGCGGTCTTCGAGCTCGGCCTGTGGGCGCTCTGGGTGGCGCAGACGGACACCGGTACGGCCAATCTGGTGTCCGTCGCCGTACTGGGCGGGGCGCACGCCGCCGTCCAGGTGCTGCTCTGCCGCGCGGCCCTGCAGCGCTACCTCGGCTCCGGTCCCCGGCCCGACCTGCTGCTCGCGGCGTACACGACCCTGACCGCGGCCATGACCGCCCTGGGATGTGTGCTGCTGGCCACCGGCCACATCGATGACAAAGGTCTGGCGCCCTACCTGTTCTGGCTGCTGATGCTCTACGCCGGCCCGTGCGCCCTGGCACTGTCGCGCCGCGCCGGCGCGACGCTGGTCGCGGTGGTCTCGGTGGCCATTGTGGGAGGCAGCGTGGCGGCCGGGCTCTCCGGCCCGCAGCTGGGGCTCGTGGCCGGGGCCGCCGTGTTCATGGCGCCGTTCCTGGCCGCGGCGTTCCGGGCCACCGGCTGGGGAGTCCGGCTGATCGAGGAACTGGCCGCGGCACGCCAGACCCAGGCGCGGCTCGCCGTGGCGGAGGAGCGGCTGCGCTTCGGCCGTGACCTCCATGACGTGCTGGGCCGCAATCTCGCGGTCGTGGCGCTCAAGAGCGAACTCGCCGCACAGCTGGCGCGGCGCGGCCGGCCCGAGGCGGTGGAGCAGATGCTGGAGGTGCAGCGCATCGCGCAGGAATCGCAGCGGGAGATCCGGTCGGTGGTCCGCGGGTACCGTACCGCCGACCTGCACACCGAACTCGCCGGAGCACGCTCCGTCCTGGAGGCGGCGGGCATCGACTGCCGCATCGAATACGGTCCGGCGGCCCGCCTGCCCGGCGAGGTGCAGGCGGCCTTCGGCTGGGTGGTCCGTGAGGCGACCACGAATGTGCTCCGCCACGCGCAGGGCGCGTCCCGCTGCACGATGTCCCTGCGCACGGCGGGCCTGACCGCGGCCCTGCTGCTGATGGAGAACGACGGCGCGTCCGACACGCCCCCCGGTGCCGGCACCGGCCTGGCCGGCCTGAAGGAACGCCTGACGGCGGTGAACGGCACGCTGACCACCGAGCAGTACCCCGGCGGGGTCTTCCGGCTTACCGCGGAGATCCCGTGGGAGGAAGGCGAATGATCACGGTCCTGCTGGCGGACGACGAACACCTCATCCGGGGCGCGCTCGCCTCCCTGCTCGCCCTGGAGGACGACATCACCGTCGTGGCGCAGGCCGGAACGGGCGACGCGGCCGTGGACCTCGCCTGTACACACCGGCCCGACGTCGCCGTTCTCGACCTCCAGATGCCCGGCCTCGACGGGCTGACGGTCGCGGAGCGACTGCGCACCCTCGCGCCCGGTTGCGCTTCGGTGATCGTCACCGGCCACGCCCGCGCCGGTGCGCTGAACCGCGCGTTGAGCGTCGGCGTGCTCGGTTTCGTGTCCAAGACGGTGTCCGCAAGGCACCTGGCACAGATCATCCGTACCGTTCACACCGGCCACCGCTACATCGACCCGGACATCGCCGCCGACGCCATCGACGCCGGCGCGTCCCCCCTGACACCCCGTGAGGCGGAACTCCTCTCGTACGCCGAGGAGGGGGTGCCGGTCGCGGAGATCGCCTCCCGTACCTCGCTCTCCGCCGGAACCGTCCGTGACCACCTCTCCGCCGCCGCGACGAAGCTGGGCGCGGCGAACGGTCGGGCCGCCGCGCGCATCGCCCGCGGACAGGGCTGGCTCTGAGGCGCCCCCGGACAGGGCTGGCTCTGAGGCGCCCCCGGACAGGGCGCCGGAGGGGTGCGGCCGGGGTCCTCCCGGGCGGCGGTCTCCGGCGCGTACGGGCCGCCCGGCTCCCCTCCCGCCATTGTCGCAGCGCTGTTATATTAGCGCTGTGACATCTTCCGACCCCACGGCGCTGCCCGATCCCTGGCAGCCGCTGCACGAACTGCTGGCCGCCATGGACGCCGAGATCGAGCAGGTCTACGTCGCGCGTGGCATCGAGGGGGTGCGGCCGCGGTTCGCCTACCCGCTGATCCGGCTCGCCCACACCGGTCCCCTGACCATCCGTGAGCTCGCGGAGTCCCTCGGACGGTCGCACTCCGCGATCAGCCAGACCGTCGCCGCCCTGCGCAAGGAGGGACTGGTCGTCTCCGAGCCGGGGCCCGACGCCCGCACACGGCGGATCGACCTCACCGGGCGCGGCCGGTCCCTGGTGCCGTTCCTGGAGGCCGAGTGGCGCGCCACGCACGCGACGGTCGCCGAGCTGGACGGCGAGATCCCGTACGCGATGACCGCCGTGGTCGAGGAGGTGCGGCGGGCGCTGGAGCGCAGGTCGATGCGGCAGCGCGTCCTCGACCACCTCGTCGAACCACCCCGGTGAAGGGGCGTGTCCGGTTCCTCGACACCCGTCCGCTACGCGGCAGCAGGCCGTTCCGCGATCTGTGGATCGGCTCCGCGGCCTCGCAACTCGGCGGGCAGGCGGCCACCGTGGCGGTGCTGGCCCAGGTCTGGGACCTGACCGGCAGCCCGGTGGGCACCGGCGTCATCGGGCTCGCCACCGGCCTGCCGACGGTGCTTTTCGGACTGCTCGGCGGCACGTTGGCCGATACCGTCGACCGCCGTACGGTGGTCCGCGCCACCAGCGTCGGCCAGCTGCTGGCCGCCGGGGGGCTCTGCGCCCAGGCGCTGACGGACAACCGGAACGTGGCACTCCTCCTCGGCCTGGTCGCGCTGGGGACCGCGTGCGGTGCGCTCGGCGCCCCCGCCCGGCGCACCTTCCCGGTCCGGCTGCTGCCGGCCGACCAGGTCGCGGCCGGTCTCGCCCTGACCAACGTCTCCTTCCAGGCGGCGATGCTGGCCGGGCCCGCGCTGGCCGGACTGGTCATCGCCCGCTGGGGCCTGCCCGCCGCCTACGCCGCGCATGCCCTGGCCGTCGCGGTCGCGGCGCTCATGGTGATCCGCCTCCCGGCCATGAGGCCCGAGGGCGCCGGTACGGCGGGTGGCGGGCGCCGGCCGGAGCGCGGCGGTTGGCGGATCGTCCTGCGCCGCCCGACGCTGTGGGGCTCGATGGCCACCGATCTGTCCGCGACGCTGCTCGCCATGCCGATCGCGCTCTTCCCGCTGGTCAACGAGGTCCGCTTCGGCGGCGACCCGGGAACCCTCGGGCTGTTCCTCTCGGCCGTCGCGGTCGGCGGGATCACCGCCGGACTGTTCTCCGGCACGGTGACGCGCCTGCGCCGCGGCGGCCTGGTCCAGCTGACCGCCGCGGGCGTCTGGGGCCTGGCCCTGGCCGCCTTCGGTCTCGCCGGATCCCTGTGGCCACCGCCATCCGCTGAAACGCGTCTCGGGAGAGGCCGGCTCCCGAAACGCGGGCACCTTCACCACTGCGTGGGAAGATGCAGAAAAGCTGCGGACAAGAGGAGGCGTCGACCCGCCCATGGAGCCGGCCAGGACCCCAGCGACCAGCATGCGTTCCCTCGAACGGGCCATCGACGTCCTCGAAGTACTCGACACGAGCCACCATGCCCTGCGGCTGAGTGACATCGCCCGCCGGGCGGGTCTTCCCGTCGCCACCACCCAGCGCATCCTCAGCGTGCTGGAGGCGCGCGGCCGGGTCGAGCGCGATGCCACCGGCTACCGCCCCGGGGTCGGCCTGATCTTCGGGGCGCACGCCTACCTGACGAGCAGCCCGCTGCTCGCCGCCGCCCGTCCCGTCCTCCAGGACCTCGCCGCCGAGACCGGCCTGACCGCGTCGCTGTTCAAGCGCATCGGCTGGGTACGTGCGGTGCTCGCCCGCGTCGACGGCGCCCGACCGCTCCGGTACGAACTGCCCATCGGCGAACGGATGCCCCTGCACCTCGGCGCGGGCAAGGCCCTCGCCGCCGGGATGGACGCCGACGAACTCGGCCGCTTCCTCGACCAGCTCACCGATCCCGCCAACGCGGACGGCACCGGCTTCGACCGCGACCGCTTCCTCGCCGACCTCAAGCGGATCCGCGACCTCGGCTACTCCCAGGCACGCGGCGAGCGCGAGCCCGGCATGGCCTCCGTCGCCGCCCCCGTCCCGGACCCCGAACCCGGTGGGGCGCCGACGGCCGCGGTCCAGGTCTCCGGCAACCAGGAGGACATTCCGGCCGAGCGCGTCGAGCAACTCGGCGTCGAGGTACGCCGCGCAGCCTTCGCCATCGGCCGCCGCGCGTTCTGACGTACCCGCCCCGTCGTCACGAGCCCGGCACGCGCTCGATCCGCAGGTGCCGGGGGCCGCGCAGGATCGGGCTGCTGCGGTACGACGGTGGCTCCTCGGCCGGTTGGAAGCCTTCCAGCCGGGGGAGGAGCGCGTGCAGGGCGAGTTGGGTCTCCAGCCGGGCGAGCGGCGCGCCGAAGCAGTTGTGGACTCCGCCGCCGAAGCCGAAGTGCTGGTTGTCCTCGCGGGCCGGGTCGAACCGGTCCGGCTCCTCGAACCGCAGCGGGTCACGATTGCCCGAGGCGAGTACGAGGATCAGCGGGGCGCCTTTGGGGACGGTGACCTCCGAGACCTCGACATCGGCGAGCGGGGTGCGCTGCGGGAGCAGATGAACAGGCGGTTCGTAGCGCAGGAGTTCCTCGACGGCCCCGGGCATCAGCCCGGGGTCCTCCCGCAGTCGCCGCCGGGCGCCGGGGTGGCGCAGGAGCGTGAGCGCCCCGTTGGTGATGAGGTTGACCGTCGTCTCGTGCCCGGCGATGAGCAGCAGCGTCGCGGTCGCCATCAGCTCACCCCTGGTGAGGTGCCCGTCGGGGCCGGAGTCGTGCACGAGGGCGGAGAGCATGTCGTCCGACGGATCGTCCCGGCGCCGGTCGGAGAGGTCCCCGAGATACGCGCCCATCGCCTGCCGGGCCTCCAGCCCCCTGTCGGCGCGGTCGTCGCCGTCCTTCCCGGGCCGCAGGTCGAGACTGGCGACGACCTCGTTCGTCCAGCCGCGGATCCGGGGCACGTCCTCGTGCGGCACCCCCAGCAGCCGGCAGATCACGGTGACCGGCAGGGGGTAGGCGAAGTCCTCGACGACATCGATCCGGTCCCTGTCCCGGAAACCGTCGAGCAGCTCGTCGGCGATCCTGCTGATGTCCGTGCGCAGGGCGTCGATCCGGCCGGGGGAATGGGGCGGCCCGAAGGGCCGCATCGCGATACGGCGGAGCCGGTCGTGCTCGGGGTCGTCGAGGCCGATGAAGGCCGCCGGCTGCGGGCCCCTCCGGAGCAGCGGGACCGTGTCCTGGTCGGTGCGGTTGCGGGAGTCCGAGCTGATCCGCGGATCGTGGAGCAGCGCGGCGATGTCCTCGTACGTACCGACCAGATAGCTGCCGTCCGTCTGCCGCGTCACCCCGTTCTCGCGGAGTTCGGCGTACAGCGGATAGGGGTCGGCGCGGTTCGCGTAGTCCGTGATGCGCTGGAGAAGGGTGTCCGGGGGCATGCGCGGGGCTCCTCATGGACGGTGGGCGGCGGCGGGGGCTGGTTCGTGCCGGACCAGGGTCAGGCGCCGGTCCGGCAGATGGCCGGTGAGCGCCACGGTCGGGCCGTGCGAGAGCTGCCGGGGGTCCGGCACGTCGGAGGGGACGGGTTCGGCCGATTCGGGCCGGTCGGCCGCGCCGCGCGCGGGCGGGAAGGGGGCCGCCGTCTCGATGAGGTGCTGGTAGTGCTCCAGCCACTTGGCCCGGTTCACACTGACCGCCGCGGTGACGCGTCCCCGGTAGCCGTAGACCGCGACGAGACGGCCCTCCCGCAGCGACCCCTGGGCGATGACCACGTGGTCGGAGAAGGTCGGTACGCCGACGGACTTGATGTTGAGGCCGAACTGGCTGGACCAGAAGGAGGGCACCGCCAGGTGCGGACGCCGGTCCGGCCCTGTGGTGACCATGTTGTGGGCCGCCACCTCGGCCTGCGCGATCGCGTTGCCCCAGTGTTCGAGGGTGAGCATCTGGTACTCGAACAGCGGATGCGGGAAGCGGGCGACGTCACCGGCGACGAACACGTCGTCGGTGACGATCCCGTACATGTTGAAGGCACGGCATCCCGCGTCGCACGCGACGCCCCGCGGTCCCGCCGCCAGATCCGATCCGGCGAGCCACTCGGTGTTCCGTACGGCGCCCAGGGCGACCACGGCGACATCGGCCTCGATCCGGCCGCCGTCGGAGAACTCGGCGCCCGTGAGCCGTCCGTTGCTGCCCTTCAGCGCGGTGACCGTCACACCGCAGCGCAGATCGACGCCGTGCGCGCGCTGCAGTGTGGCGGCGAACGCGCCGAGCGTTCCGCCCAGCGCGCCGACGAGCGGTGAGGGCCCGCGCTCGGCGACGGTCACTTCGAGGCCGCGCTCCCGGCAGGCGGACGCGATCTCCGAGCCCGTGAACCCCGCGCCGATCACCAGGACCCGGCGCGGCCCGGCGTCGAGCCGGGACGAGAGCGCCGCCGCGTCCTGGCTCGTACGCAGCGTCAGTACGCCGTCGAGACGGGCTTCCCCGGGGTTCGGCCAGGGACGGGCCCGGGTTCCGGTGGCGATCAGCAGCCGGTCGAACGGCAGCCGTTCGCCGTCGGCGAGGATCACTCGCTTACCGACCGGATCGACCCCTTCGGCGCGCACCCCGAGCTTCCAGCGGGCATCCACCTTCCGGCGGCGCGGCAGCCCGGTGTCCGCCGCGCCCGTCCGCCCGAGCAGGACCTGCTTGGAGAGCGGTGGTCTGTCGTACGGGGGCTCCGGCTCGTCCCCGACCAGGGTCAGCGATCCGGTGAAACCCTTGGCGCGCAGCGTCTCGGCGGCCCGCAGACCGGCCAGGGACGCCCCGACGATGACGATCCGGCCGCTCCTCGGTTCACCCTTCACCGGGGCCCGCCCGTTCGCCGACGAGAATGGCCTGCACCGGACACGCGGCCGCGGCCCGGCGCACGCGCTCGTGCGCGGGCCGGCCGTCGGGGACGGCGGGTGTGAACATCAGAGCCTCCTCGCCGTGCAGTTCGAAAACCTCCGGAGCGAGGAACGCGCACTGCGCGTATCCCTGGCAGCGATTGAGGTCGACAACGATCTGCATCCAGGTCCACTCCTCCGCGCGTCGCCCGCAGTCTCCGTCCTATGGCCTGCGGGCAGGAGGCGCGAGCGGTACTGCGCAAAGGGGTGACCGCCGGGGAGTGCCCGGTACGGTCCGGCCGCCGGCCCCGGGGCGGGGGCCGGCGGCCGGCGGCCGCTGCCCCGGGCACTCCCCGGTCACCCGGGAAGGCCCGGAGCACACGTCCGGTACGCGCCTCAGGGCTGCTGGGGCGTCCTGGTCCGGAGGATCTCGCCCAGGGACTCCTCGCGCCAGCGCTTGAGGAATTCATGGAAGGCGAACGCGCCGTAGGGGTAGGCGCGCGGCCCGTTCGGCCGGCCGCGTCCCTCGCCGTTGTAGTAGCCGGGGGTGCATTCGGCGTGGAACCACTCGTGGTCGGGGGCGTCCTTCGACAGGTAGGCGATCCAGTCGTCCTCGGCCTCGCGGGTCGGTTCGACGAGGGCCCCCTCGGCCTCGGCCGCCGCGACGAGGGCGGCGGCATGGACGGCCTGCTCGTCGAGGATATGCGTGTAGTTGACGCTGCTGGCGTTGTGCATGGATCCCATCTGGATCAGGTTCGGGAAGCCGTTGCTGGTGAAGCCGTGCAGGGTGCGCGGACCCTGTCGCGCCCAGGAGTGCAGCAGTTGGGTTCCTTCCCGGCCGTGGACGGGGAGCTTGCCGGAGAGGACGCCGGAGGTACCGACGGAGAAACCGGTGGCGAAGATCAGGCAGTCCAGCTCGTAGGCGGTGCCGCCGACCACGACCCCGTGTTCGGTGACGCGCTCGATACCGTGGGTGTCGGCGGTGTCGACCAGGGTGACGTTGGCCCGGTTGAACGCCGGGTAGTACTTGTCGGAGAAGGTGGGCCGCTTGCAGGCGTACCGGTACCAGGGCTTGAGCTTCTCCGCCGTGTCCGGGTCGGTGACGGTCCGCTCGACGCGGGTGCGGAGCTCGTTCATCTTGGCTGCGTCGGCGGTCTCGTACGCGGCCTCGAAGGTCTTGCGGTCGCCCTGACGGCGGAAGCTGGGCAGGAGCTTCTCCAGGAGACCCGCCGACATGGTCCAGCGGTCCGCCACGAGATCCTCTTCGGCCGGCTCACCGGAGACGATGCGCAGATAGTTGTCGCGGCGTTCGCGTGCCCAGCCGTCGTGGTCGGCGCCGACGTCCTGAGCGGTGGTGCGGCGGTTGGCGCGTACGTCCACGGTGGAGGGGGTGCGCTGGAAGACGTAGACGTGTCCGGCGTCCTCGGCCAGCATCGGAATGACCTGGATGCCGGTGGCGCCGGTGCCGACGACGCCCACGCGCTTCTCCGAGAGCCCCGTGAGTCCGCCGTCCGCGGTGCCGCCCGTGTAGCCGTAGTCCCACCGCGAGGTGTGGAAGGTGTGGCCCTTGAAGTCCTCGATGCCGGGTATCCCGGGGAGCTTCGGCTGCGAGAGGGTGCCGGTGGCGGTGACGACGTACGTGGCCCGGAACGCGTCGCCGCGGTCGGTGGCCACGATCCACTTCTCGGATGAATCGTCCCAGGTCAGTGACGTGACCCCGGTGGAGAACAGCGCGTCCGGGTACAGGTCGTACTTCTGTGCGATCCGCATCGCGTGGCGGCGGATCTCCTCGCCGGGCGCGTACTTCCACTCGGGCACGTATCCGGTCTCGTCGAGCAGCGGCAGGTATACGTGCGACTCGATGTCGCAGTGGATGCCGGGGTACCTGTTCCAGTACCAGGTGCCCCCGAAGTCGCCGCCGATCTCGACGATCCGGACGCGCTCCAGGCCCTGTTGCCGCATCCGCGCCCCGGCGAGGATGCCGCCGAATCCGCCACCGACCACGGCGACGTCGACGGTGTCGCGCAGCGGCTCGCGCCCGGCCACGTCCCCCACGTACGGATCGGCGGCGTAGTAGCCGAACTCGGCCTCGGTGGGCCGGTACTGGCCGGCGCCGTCGGGCCGTACCCGCCGCTCGCGTTCGAGGTGGTAACGCTGTCTCAGTGCGGCGAGTTCGTCGGAGGTCGGCGCTTGAGGAGTCGTCATGTGGGGGCCCTCGATCCGGTTGGTCTGCCGTCGTACGGGCCGCCCGGGACGAGCGGCCTTCCGCTACGGTAGCAACTACCGGACAACGCTGTCCGGTTGGAGTGCGGGTGCGTACCGCGGCACTCGGAACGAGCACGTCCGCCCTCCGGCGGACCCACGCGAAGCTCCCTGCCGACGCCACCGCAGACATACGGACAGGAAGAGTGACCCCCCATGCGACGACTCCCGATCCGATCCCTTGCCGTGCTCGCCGCGGTCGGCACGCTGGCGCTCACCGGATGCGGCACGGACACAGGCGACCCCGGCGACCGAGGGGACACGACGGCCGCCACGGGCGCGGGCCGGACCATCCGCGCGCAGAAGGTGATGCAGCTGACGAAGGCGCACGAGGAGACCGGGATGACCCTGCTGGAGGGGCCGACCTTCGACGAGGACGGCAGCCTGATCGTCGTCGACGTCACCGCCCCCGAGGGCAAGCCGAAGGTGATACGGGTCGACGTCGGGAAGAAGACGTCGCGCGCCGTCCGCACGGACGGCCAGGGGGCCTACACCTCGGCGCAGTTCAGCCCGTACGACGGACGGCTCTACCTGACCGACTACCGCGGTGAGATCGTGAGCCTGGCCCGGGACGGCGGCGATCCGCGGACGTTCTTCTCGGGCGAGGTCGACGGAGCGCCGATGAACCCCGACGACCTCGCCTTCGACCGGGAGGGCAACCTGTACGTCAGCGACACACGCGGTCTGTCCGAGGGCAAGGACCAGGGCCGTGTGGTGCGGATCGACCGCGACGGAGAGAAGGCCACCGTCCTCGCCGACGGACTGGCCGCGACGAACGGCATCTCGTTCGACGTGGACTACCGCGGGCTGTGGATCAGCGAACTCACCCAGAACCGGATCTCCTATCTCGGCGTCGACGCGAAGGGAGCGGTGACCTCGCGGCACACCGCCATCCGCGTCGACGGCGGGATCGCCCAGACCGACTCGATCGCCGTGGACGCCGACGGCAATCTCTACCAGGGGCTGCACGGCCGGGCCGCGATGGTCGTGTACAACCAGCACGGTGAGCGCCTGGCGACCGTCGAGGTCCCGGGCAGCGCCGAGGGGCTGGAGTCGGCGACGAACGTGGCCATCACGCCCGGCGGGAGGAAGGCGTACATGACCGTCAGCGGGCCCGCCGGGGGATACCTGTACACCTTCGACGCGCTGGCGGAAGGCGTCCGGCAGTCCAACGGCGGCTGACGCCACCGCGCCCTCACTCCTCGAAGGGCCGCACCGGTCCCACCTCGACGTCGAGCAGCCGCCAGGCCGCCAGCGCCCGGCGTTCCCGCTCCTCGCGGGTGGGGCCGGTGACGGCTCCCGAGACCATGGCGACGGCCAGCATGAGGTC
This sequence comes from Streptomyces sp. NPDC088124, assembly GCF_040685895.1. Lineage (NCBI taxonomy): Bacteria > Bacillati > Actinomycetota > Actinomycetes > Kitasatosporales > Streptomycetaceae > Streptomyces > Streptomyces sp. NPDC088124. The sequence continues at coordinate 12,408 of NZ_JBFBJB010000088.1, forward strand.
GTTGCCCGCGCCCAGCCGATGGCCGTCCCGCAGATGTCCCCGCAGGGCGCGCTCGACCCGTTCCGACAGGGCCAGGGCGTACGCGCTGACACCGGAGCCGCTCGCCACGTCGGCGTGCAGGAGCCCGATGAAGGCCGCCGACTCCGTCAGATGCCAGGTCATCACCCCGAGGACGCCGGCGAAGGTCAGGTCCTCGGCCGCCTTCTCGACCTGCCGTACGTTCTCCTCCAGAACGGCGGTCGCCACCGCGGCCCGGTCGGGAAAGTGCCGGTACAGAACGCCCTGCCCGACCCCGGCCCGCCGCGCGACGGCGGAGAGCGGGGCGTCCAGACCGTGCTCCGCGTAGATCTCCCGGGCGGCGGAGATCAGGGCGGCCCGGTTGCGGGCGGCGGCCTTCGGCCCGTCGTTCGCGGGGCGGTGCTCGTTCGTGGGGTGCTGCGTCACCCCGGAAGGGTAGCCGGGGGCCGGCCGCCCCGCGCGAAGCCGTACGTACGGCTTCGCGCGGATCGCGTCCGCCGTACGTCCATGGTGGCGCGCTGTCACCCTTCCGGGGCCGAACCGGCCGGTAACAGCCGATTACGGCATACGCTGACACCCTGTCGAAACGGGGAGCACGCATGCCGTTACCGCCACCGGAGCAGCGCCTGCCGGACTATCCGCCGAAGACGCCGCCCCCGCCCAAGCGCCCCGTGCAGCCACCGCGGCCCGAGCCGGACACGAAGCCGAAGAGCCCGCTGGTCACCGCGCGCCGGCGGGTGACGATGGCGAACCGGCGCGGCGCCAACTGGACGCTGGAATCGGCGCCGTGGTCGGTGGCCACCGCCCGGCGGCGCGTCCTGGCACAGCTCCGCGCATGGGGCCGCACGACGGCGGACCGGACGGCGGCGGACCTGGTGACGGTGCTCATGCGGACCGCGGTCGCGGACGGGGGCCGGCGGGTGAGCGTCCACCTGACCGAGCAGAACCGGCAGGTGCTGATCCTCGTCCTCTCGCATCAGGCGGCTCCGGCCGTGACCGACGCGGAAGTGCTGCCGCGGCTGGCCGAACTGGGTGCGTCGACGTGCGGCACGGATGTCGCGGAGGACGGGCGGCGGCTCTGGGCCGTACTGGACCTGTAGGGGGAAGGGGAGACGGCGGATCAGCGGCCGGTCGTGCCGTCGACGAGCTCGCGGAGGATGTCCGCGTGGCCCGCGTGCCGGCCGGTCTCCTCGATCATGTGGGTGAGTGCCCAGCGGATGCTGGGAGCGGGGCGGCCCGGCCGCGGCCGGGGGACCGGTGCGCCGGGATCGGCGCACCCGTCGAGCACGTCGTTCGCGCGCTCGACCGCGGCCCGGTAGCGGGCGACGACCTCGGCCACTCCGTCCCCCGGCGCGGCGTGGAACGTCGACTGCCAGTCGGTGACGTCGTCCCCGAGGAACACCGAACGCTCGACGAACGTCAGATGGTTGAGCAGGCCGAGCAGGTTCGTGCCCGACGGGACCGCGGCGGTGCGCACCTGCGGCTCGGGAGCGCCGTCGACCTTCGTGGCGATCGAGGCCCGGAGGTAGTCGAGGAATCCGCGCAGGACCTCGATCTCGCCGTTCGCGGTCCGGGGCGGCGGGGTGTCGCGGCGGTGGCGGTCGCGGCGTGTGGTGGTGGGCATGGAGGTCTCTCCGTCCTGTGGTCGGGGGCGGGCACCGGCCGCCGGGTCAGGCGGCGCGGCGGACGAGGAGGACGTGGTCGGTGACCTCGGCGGTGCGCCCGTCCGGTCCGGTCGCGATCCGGCGGGGCGCGTCGGCCCGCTCGACCGTCCAGGTCTCCGGGGCCAGGCCGATCCCGTCGGCGACCTCCCGGGGGCTCGGGGTGTGGGCGCCGGGATCCTGGTTCCACGACCACGGGGCGGCCGAGCCGTGGTCGACGACCAGCAGCCGCCCGCCCGGGCGCAGTGCGTGCGCGGCCGAGCGCAGCACGGTCGCCCGGTCCAGCTCGAAGGGGGTGTGCAGGTAGTGGGCGCAGACCAGGTCGTACGCGCCGGCCGGGAAGGACGTGCGCAGGTCGACCCGCACGGCGCTGACGCGGTCCTCCAGGCCGTGCGAACGGGCGAGCGCGGTGAGCCGCTCGACCGCCACGGGCGAGAGGTCGGCGGCGGTGACCCGCCACCCCCGACGGGCGAGCCACAGCGCGTCGCCGCCGTTGCCGCATCCGAGGTCCAACGCGTCACCGGACGGCAGGCCCGTCACCGTCTCGGTGAGGCGAGCGTTCGGCCGCGGGCCGTCGGCCGCCGGCCGGGAAGCGTGGACGCCGCCCCAGAACGCGACGGCTTCGGTGGTGCTCATCAGGACTCCTTGGGGTCGGTGTGCCCGCAGTCTTGCCAGGCACCCCGGGACCTGGCACGGAATCTTGCGTTAATGGCAAGATGGCCGCATGGATCACCGGACGGACGACGACGTGCTCGGGGCGGTGGGACCACGGCTTCGTGCGCTCCGTCGGGACCGGGGCGTCACCCTCGCCGCCCTCGCGTCGATGACCGGGGTCTCGGAGAGCAGCCTGTCCCGGCTGGAGAGCGGACAGCGCCGGCCGAGCCTGGAACTGCTGCTGCCGCTGGCCCGTATCTACGACGTTCCGCTGGACGACCTCGTCGGCGCCCCGCGCACCGGCGACCCCCGGATCCACCTCAAACCGATCAGCCGGTTCGGAATGACCTTCGTGCCCCTGTCCCGGCGGCCGGGCGGCGTGCACGCGTTCAAGATGATCATCCCGGCCCGGCCGAAGCCACTCGCACCGACCCCGCAGACCCACGAGGGCTTCGAATGGCTCTACGTGCTCGGCGGACGCCTGCGACTCGTGACCGGGGAGCGCGACCTGGTGCTGCCGCCCGGAGAGGCGGCCGAGTTCGACACCGCCCTGCCCCACTGGCTGGGCAGCGCCGACGGCGGCGCGGTCGAGCTTCTCATCCTGTTCGGGCTGCAAGGGGTGCGCGCGCACGTACGCGGCGACCCCGATCGGCCGCCCCGGTCCGGGGACTGATGGTGAACTCGGCGTGGGAAAGGCCTGTCGCCGCCACGCCGAGCTCAACTCACCGCCTCTTCACGCGCATGCCGGGGTCATGGCAGGGGGACGTCCTCGGGCTCGCCGTTCAGCGCGGGTGAACTCACCTCCGCGGTCGTCCGGTCGGCGGCCGGACCGCCCGCGCCGCTCACGCTTCGAGGAGCCGGTCCGGTGGTGCCGTGCTCCGGCGTCTTCTCCGGCCGTATCTCTTCCCGCGGTGTCTTGTCCCGCGCTGTCTTCTCCTGCGGTGTCCTCTCCCGCGCTGTCTCCTCCTCCGGTACGAAGGTGATCTCGCCGTCCAGCATCTTCCGGGCGCGGACCGTGTCCAGCGCGCCCTCCCACCGGGAGACCGCGAAGACGGCGACGCAGTTGCCGAGGAGGTTGGTGGCGACGCGCATCGAGTCCATGATGCGGTCGACGCCCAGGAGCAGCGCGACGGCGCCCACCGGGATGACGCCGAGCGCCGACGCGGTCGCCGACAGCGCCAGGAACGCCGAACCCGGCACGCCCGCCATCCCCTTGCTCGTCAGCATGAGGATCAGGACGACCGTGATCTGCTGGCCGAGGGACAGGTCCACGCCCACCGCGTCGGCGATGAACAGGGTGCCGATCGAGAGGTAGATCGAGGCGCCGTCGAGGTTGAAGGAGTAGCCGGTGGGCAGGACCAGGCCCACTGCGTCGTCGCGGCAGCCGGCCTGACGCAGTTTCTGCATCATGCGGGGCATGACGGTCTCGCTGGACGCGGTGCCGAGGGCGAGCAGCATCTCCTCGCGGGTGTAGCGGACGAACTTCCAGAGACTGATACCGGCGACCCATTTGAGCGCGACGGCCAGCAGGAGCAGGAAGACCAGCGCGGAGGCGTAGCAGACGGCGATGAGCTTGCCGTACGTGGACATCACACCGACGCCGTACTCGCCCACGAGGTGGGCCGTCGCGCCGAAGACCGCCAGCGGGGCGAGCTTCATGACGAAGCCGACAATGGCGAAGACGACGTCCTGGGCCTGCTCCACGGCCGGCAGGATCTTGGGCACTTTGGTGTGCCCCAGATGCAGTACGGCGGCTCCCACCAGACAGGCCAGCACCAGGACTTGGAGGAGCGAGTTCTCGGCGAACGCGCCGACCGCGCTGTCGGGCAGGGCGTGCAGGATGAACTCGGACGTCGAGGGCAGCGACCCGCCGCCGGTCTTCGCGTCGACCGCCGACGCGTCCAGCGTGGACGGGTCGACGTTCATGCCGGCCCCGGGCTGGGTGAGGTTTCCGGCGAGCAGACCGACCAGCAGCGCCAGCGTGGTGGCGACCTCGAACCAGATCAGGGCCTTGAGGCCGATCCGTCCGAACGCCTTGAGGTCTCCCGCCTTGGTGATGCCGACGACGACCACGCAGAACACCAGGGGCGAGATCATCGCCTTGATGAGGCGGACGAAGCCGTCACCGAGCGGCTGGGCGGCCGTGGCGACATCCGGCCACAGCTTTCCGACGGCGACTCCGAGGACGAGGGCACAGGCGACCTGCGCGAACAGTGAGGTGCGCAGCGTGCGTGCGACGCGCCGCGGCAGGGACGGTACGGACGGTGGCACGGTATTCCTCCAGGGCGAGTTCTACGATGCGGAAACTCACTTCCGTATCGTGATGGGCGTCACTCTCGCTCAGGAGCCGCCATTCACGGAAGTCCCCCGTCGGTGGCCGCGCCAAATCTTGTACGTTGCTCCAAAAGGAGCCGCGCGTTGGAGGCCCCGGCGTGCATGCGTCGCTCCTCCGGCAGGCTCGCCGGGAGCACCCCAAAAGAAGTGTTTGACAGTGCGTCGGCCGGGACCGGATACTCGGGGCCATGTCCGCCGCCGAGAGACGCGCGGAGCTCAGCGGGCTGCGCGCGCTGGCCCATCCGCTGCGCCTGCGCCTGCTGTCCCTGGTCACCGCGCACGCCATGAGCGCCAGCGAGGCCGCCCGCGAGCTGGGCGAGTCGCAGGCGAACGTCAGCTACCACATGCGTCATCTCCACGCCGCCGGCCTGCTGGAGATCGTCGAGGAGGCCTCCGTGCGCGGCGGCCGGGCCAAACGGTACCGCCACAATCCGGCGAGCGGGGAGTCCGTCTCCGCCGGTTCGCCCGACGACTACGCGGGGCTGGCCTCCGCCCTCTCCGAGGAGCTGCAGCGCCGCAGCCGCGAGCGGTTGGCCGGATCGCCGGGGGCGTTCACCGACGCCGAGATGTGGCTGCCCCCCGAGGCGTGGGAGCGGGTGCGGGAACTGGCCGGGGAGCTAGGGGTGATCATGCACGCCGAGGCCCGGCCGCCGGACACACCCGGGACCGTACGTGCCAGCGCGACGCTCATGCTGTTCGAAATGGCCCGGAAGGGGACCGCAGAGTGACCGAGCGAGCTGAGAGGGCCTCCGTTCTGGCGTCCTTACGCCACCGGAACTTCCGCAACCTGGTGTTCGGCCGCACGATGACCCACTGCGCCAACTCCATGGCGCCCATCGCCCTGGCCTTCGCCGTTCTGGACATGACCGGCTCGGCGGTCGACGTCGGGATCGTCGTCGGCTCGCGGTCGATCGCCAACGTCCTCCTCGTGCTCTTCGGCGGCATCCTCGCCGACCGTGTGCCACGGGCCCTCATCCTGCAGGGGTCCAGCCTGTCCGCCGCGACGGTACAGGGGGCGGTCGCGGTGGTGCTGCTCACCGAGTCCGCCTCGCTCGGGGTGCTCATCCTGCTGAGTGTGGTCAACGGCGCGGTGGCGGCCGTGTCGATGCCCGCGTCGGCCTCGCTGGTCCCGCAGACCGTTCCGGCCGGGGAGTTGCGCGCCGCCAATGCCCTGAGCCGTATGGGCGTCAACGCCGGCATGATCGTCGGCGCCTCGGTCGGCGGCATGATCACGGCCGTGTTCAGCCCCGGCTGGGGCATGGCCGCCAACGCCGTCGTGTTCGCGGCAGCCGCCCTCGCCTACCACGGCGTGCGGGTGCCCCGGGCGAAGTCGGCGCCGGACGCGCCCTCCCAGCCGCTGCGCGAACTCCGAGAAGGCTGGACGGAGTTCACCGCACGCACCTGGGTGTGGGTGGTGGTGCTCCAGTTCTTCGTGGTGAACGCCGTGACCGCGGGCGGCATCCAGGTGCTCGGGCCGACCATCGCCAACAGCACGTACGGGCGTACCGCCTGGGGACTGGTGCTGGCCACACAGATGGCCGGCGCGCTCATCGGCGGGTTCCTGGTGGGCCGGTCCCGCTCCCGGCACGCCCTGCGCATCGGCGTGGCCGTGGTGGCCCTCGACGCCCTGCCGCTGATCGCGCTGGCCGAGGCGGCCCCCCTGGCGCTGCTGGTGGTGGCGATGTTCGTCAACGGCCTCGCGCTGGAGCAGTTCGGGGTCGCCTGGGACGTGTCGCTCCAGGAGAACGTCCCGCCCGACCGGCTCGCGCGGGTCTACTCGTACGACATGCTCGGCTCGATCCTCGCCCTGCCCGTCGGTGAGATGACGGCGGGCACCCTCTCCGAGCGCTTCGGCTCGCGCGCGACGCTCCTCGGCGGCGTGTGCCTGGTCCTGTCCGTCACCCTCGCGGCGCTGTGCAGCAAGGACGTCCGGTCACTGACCGTCAAGGGCGGGGTGGTGGGCGGCGAGGTGCCGGAAGCGGCGGTCGCCGCCCCCGGCACCGTCGCGGCTACCGAGCCGACGCGGGATCCGGCGGGGTGAGGACCGCGAGGCCCGGGAGGGTGAAGCGCGCGCCGACCGGGCCGGACGGTTCCGCTCCGGAGCCGGCGGGTACGGACCCCGGCGGCTCCGCCCGGCCGGTGCGGTGGGCGTGGTACGCCGCCACCAGGCCGCGGACGAAAGGCCCCGCGCCCGCCCTGTACGCCCCGGGGCGCCGGGAGACGATGGTGAGCCGGTGCTCCTCGGGACCGAGGACGAACAGCGCCGCCGACTCGTCCGGCAGTTCACCGGTCAGCCGGGGCAGCGATTCCGCGGCGGCGTTGCGGGCCCGCAGCAGCACCGAGGGGCCCATCCGCGCCCGCAGCGCGCTCAGCCACGCTCCCCGGTCCACCCGGCCCGACAGGCGCAGTGAGAGCCCGGCCCGGCCGTCGGGCAGCGGCCGCCATGCCCAGGCGTCCGGCCGCGGGTCGTGCTCCACCGGGAACGGGGCGGGCAGTTGGTCCGCGGCCGGGAGTTCGGGCAGGACGACGATGGCGCCCGGCAGCCGGCCGGCCGGCAGCCGGGCGGCGAGGTGGGCCCTCAGCGCGGCGGCCAGGGGTGCCGTCGGGTCGATGGCCGCGGGCGTGGCGGCGTACTCCGTCAGCCGTCCGGGAGCGGGCGGCCCGGCCGGGCCGTGACCGCCGGGCGGTACCGGGTCGCCCGCGGCGTCCGCCTCGCCTGCCTCGCCTGCCTCGTCCGCCTCGTTTGCCCCGCTCGCCGTCCGTGCTCCGTCCCGCCGGAACACCGCGTCGAGGGCGGTGGGATCGGTCGGTGACCAGGCGACGGTCACGGCGTACCCCAGACGGGCACCGAGTTCCCGCAGGGCGTCCGGTTCGGGCAGCGAGGGCGGCGGTGCGGTGTGGAGCAGCGCCTTCGCGGCGGCGACGCCGGCGCCCGCGTCGAGCGCGCACAGGGCGGCGGCCTCGGCGGCGATCCGGGCGTTCGGGACGGACTCCAGGCGCAGGGCCCCCGCCCCCGCGGGTAGCCCGGTCAGCAGCTCCGCCACCTCCGCGAGCGTCTCCGCGCCCGCACCCCAGCGCACCCGCCGGGCGGAGAAGCCGGCCGTCGGGCGGGCGGTACGCAGCACGACGTCGTACCGGTAGCGCGTCAGCTCGTTGTGCGCCGGCCCTTCCTTGATCTGGAGGTCGACCGCCGTGATCCGTGGGAACACGGCGGGCAGCGCGGTGAAGAACCCGGGGTCGAGGTGGAGCTCCTTGTCCTGGGCCAGGCCGTCGGCGAGGCCGCGCAGCAGCGTGGCCCGGTCCGGCGTCCCGTCGGCGCGGTGGAGCCTGACCGCGCAGTGGAAGCACCGTTCGAGCGCGGCGGTGCGCACATCGCCGAGGAAGAGCGAGCCGTCGGGTGCGGTGAGCGAGAGCGCCCGGCCGATGACGTCGAGCAGATGGCCGTCGTCGGGGAAGTACTGGATGACGGAGTTGAGCACGACGGTGTCGAAGTGCCCGGCCGGCAGTCCGTCGACGACATGGGCGGGAGCACACCGCAGCCGTACCCGCCCGGCGAGCGAGGGGTGCGCGCGCAGCCGGTCGTCGAGCAGCGCGACCGCGCGGGCCGAGTAGTCCGTGGCCCAGTACTCGTCGCAGTGCGGGGCGAGTTCGGCGAGCAGCAGCCCGCTGCCCGCGCCGATCTCCAGCAGACGGCGCGGGCGCAGGGCCAGGACGCGGGCGACCGTCGCGTCGCGCCACTGACGCATCTCGTCCAGGGGGATGGGGCTGCCGTCGTAGGTGCTGAACCAGCCGCCGAAGTGCTCCCCGAGGGGCAGCGGCTCCGGGGCGGCGTACAGGGACTCGAACACCTGATGCCAGTCGGTGAGCTGCTCCGGACGCAGTTCGTCCCCGGTCCAGGCCCGGGGCACCACATACGAGGCGCTGCCGTCAGCGGTCGTCAGGGCCTGGCGTACGCAGGGGTGGTCGAGCAGCGCCGCGTCGATCTCCTGGGACTCCTTGGGCCGGGGAGTCGGTTCCATTCGGTCTCGTTCCGTCCTTCCTTCCGTCCGTCCTCATCTGCCGCTGCCGCTGTCGGCGGCGCCGTCGACAGCCGCCGGGGCGGGCGCCGGACGGGGCCGCAGGGTGGCGCGCAGGCCGTACGGCGCGCGCACGGCCTCCGGCCTCCCGGGTGGGGCGGCGGCCCCCGGGGCGTCGATGTCGTAGTGGGCGAGCAGGGTCGTGATCCCGCAGACCAGCTGGACCATGCCCAGTTGGGCACCGGCGCAGATCCGGGGGCCACCGCCGAAGGGGCGGTAGGCGCGTGGAGCGTGCGCGGGGGTGTCCGCCAGCCAGCGCTCCGGGCGGAACCTCCCGGGCTCGCTCCACCAGCGGTCGTCGTGGTGGAGGAGATAGAGGCTGAACGCCACCCGCTCGCCGGGCTCCAGCCGTACGCCGCCCACGGTGACCGGCCGGACCACGTCCCGCTGGAGCAGCCAGGCGGGGGAGTGGAACCGCAGCACCTCCTTGAGGAACGCCAGACACCGCGGGGCGGCGCCCAACGGGTCCCGGACGATCCCGGTGTACCCGACCGAGGCGATCTCCTCGCGCAGGGCCTCGGCTTCCGCGGGGCGGAGCGCGAGTTCCCGCACCGCCCAGGCGAGAGCCGCGGCGGGGGAGGCCAGGGAGGCGACCAGCAGGGTGCGCATCATGGCCGGCAGCCGGCCGCCCAGCTCCTCCCCTCCCGCGGTCAGCACCTGGAGGAAGTTCCGCGCCGCGGGGTCGTCGGACGGCGCGGAGTGCGCCGCCGCGTCCTCGATCAGCTCGGCCAGCCGCGCGCCGGTCGTGCGGACACGGCGGGCACGGGGCAGCGGGAGCCAGGACGGCAGCAGCCCGGCGGTGGCCGCCCCCGCCAGCAGCGCGCGCAGGTGGTCGGCCGCGGCGCGCGCCAGCCGCTCCCCGTACGGTCCGGCGCACAGGTCCGCGACGGTGCTGCCGCAGAGGTCGAAGAACGTGCCGACCACGTCGATCTCGGAGCCGACGTGGCGCGCGAAATGCGCCTGGAAGGCCGCGGCGACGGACTCGCCGGAGGCCCGCGCCGCCGAGGCCCCGAAGAGATGGGTGCTGTGTGCGCGGGCACTCATCCACGCCTGTCCGCCGGTGACGTCTCCTTCTCCGGTGGCCCCGCCCGCGTCCAGTGCGAAGGCGCCATGGGTGTCGGCGAAAATCTCGTGAATGTGGTCGGGGTGCTGGAAAACGGTCAGGGTATTGCTGAAGCGGAATATGTCCCCGTGTAATCGCAGCTGGCCGCGGAGAAATTCGACGGGATCCTTTTCGAGGGAGCCCGCATTGCGGATCTGCTGGCGCCGGGTGAGCGGGGCCAGCGATCGGATATTTTCCATTTCCGTCTGCTTCCCGTCCGCCGTGCCGGGGGCCCGGCGGTGCCGCGCCAGGCCCCCGGCTTTCATCTCAGGAGGTCAGAGCCAGACGAGCGGGGTATAGGCGACGCGGCGCATCCCCTTGTCGGTGCGGCCCATGACGTGGAGGATCGTCGCCTTCATGCGAGCCATTTCAGCAACTCCTTCGGTGAGGGAAAACCGCCGGTCGGCGATTCGGGATAATGCTAGCGAGGCTGTACTTGGTCGTCCATAAGGGGCGGGGAAATTTCCGAGGTCTCGGATGCCTCGGCCATCTCGGATACCTCGGAGATCTCGCGTATCTCGCGTATCTCCGGGATATCGGCTGCGCCTTCCGGGATTTCCTGTTGCCGCTCGATTTCTGTTCCGCGCAGCGATGTCAGCCAGGACCGTGTTTCCCGCGCGGCCGAGGACACATGAGGCCGGCGCATGACGCTGTGGTGGTCGCCGGGCACCTCCCGGATCGCCAGGCCCTCGCCGAGCACCGGCCGCCACGGCTCCCGGCGCCCGTCGGCCCGCTCGGCACGGCAGGCCAGATAGAGCGCCGGTCCCCGATGCGGTGTGACGCGGTGCCGGGACAGCGCCTTCACGTGGGTTCGGAAGACCTCCAGCCGCGCTCGCAGCCGGTCGGGCTCCGTCTCCTCGCCCAGCACGCCGCGCCGACGCGCCCAGGCCAGCAGCGCGGTCACGTCGGGCCACTTCCCGTCGGGTATGTGCTCGGTCAGCCCCGCCCCCGCGGCCAGATGGGCGCCGAACTCGGCGAGAGGGTCGGCGACATCGAACTCGGGGCCGGGCACCGTGCTGTCGATGAGCACCACCGGGGGCGGCCCACTGCCCGCGATCCGCAGCAGACGCGCCATCTCCACCGCGACCACCCCGCCCATCGACCACCCCACCAGCGCCGCCGGCCGGTCGATGCCCTCCTGACGCAGCAACGTCAGATAGTGGGCGGCCATCTCGGGTACGGACTCCGGCGGACGCGGGCCGGGTACGGGATCGAGGCCCGGCGCGACGACTCCGAGGACGGGGAAGCCGGCGCCGAGGGCGGTGGCGAACTCGGCGTACCCGAGGATGTCCCCGCCCACCGGAGGCAGACAGACCACGGGCGCCCGGCCGGAGCCCTCCCGCAGGACCGTCACGCGCGCCGCCCCCGGTGTCTCCGGCGCCCCCTGGGCAGGCGCCGCCGTCAGCAGCCCCGCGTACCGTTCCACGGTCGGCGCCTCGAACAAGGCGGTCGGGGCCAGCCGCGCACCGGCCTCCCGGTTCAGGCGGCCGACCGCCCGCAGCGCCGTCAGGGAGTTGCCGCCCAGCACGAAGAAGTCGTCCGCCAGGCGCAGCCCCTCGCGCCCGAGCACCTCGCCCCAGACCTCGGCGACCAGACGCTGCTCCGCCGTGCTCGGCGGCGGCGAGTCCGGCCGGCCGGCCGGTGTCCCCGGGTCGGGCAGCGCCCGCCGGTCGGTCTTCCCGCTGGCCGTCAGCGGGAGGGCGGGCACCACCACGTACTGCGACGGCACCAGGTGTGCGGGGAGTCGCGAGCGCAGCGCCGTGGCCAGCGCACGGGGGGCGAGCGTCTCCGGACCCGCCACATACGCCACGAGCCGGGCCTCGGGGCCCGTCCCGTGCACCGTGACGGCCGCGCCGCGCACACCGGGCGAGCGCAGCAGGGCGTGCTCGATCTCGCCGGGCTCGATCCGCAGGCCGTGCAGCTTGATCTGGTGGTCCACGCGGCCGAGATGCTCCAGCTCCCCGTCGGGACGCAGCCGGACGAGGTCCCCGGTGCGGTAGATCCGGCCGCCGGGCTCCGCCGCGAACGCGTCGGGCAGGAAGTGAGCCGCGGTGAGCGCGGGCCGGCCGAGATAGCCACGCGCCAGCCCCGTACCGGTGAGGTACAGCTCGCCCACCGCGCCCTCGGGCAGCGGACCGCCGCGCTCGTCGAGCACGTACGCGGCACAGCCGTCCACCGGCCGGCCGATCGCGGGCCGGGCCGTCTCCGGCGGCACCTCGCTCCAGGTGGAGTAGACGGTGTCCTCGCTCGGCCCGTACAGGTTGACGACGCGTCGCACCCGCCCGCTCGCGTGCACCGCCCTGGCCAGCGCCGCGGGCAGCGGCTCGCCGGCGAGATTCACCGTGCGGACGGTCACGGGCAGGGAGTGCTCCAGCAGATGGTCCTGGAGGAGGCTGGGGACGGTATTGACCAGGGTGACCGGCGGGCCGCCGTCCGGCGGCGCGGACAACCCGGCCAGAGCGTCGGCGAGCACCACGGTGCCGCCCCCCGCCAGCGGCACGAACAGCTCGAAGACGGAGATGTCGAACGAGAGCGGCGTGGCCGCCAGCACGCCCGCCAACTCCCGCGCCGTGTACGTCCGCAGCGCCCACTCGACCATCGCGACGATGCCGCGGTGGTCGACCGCCACACCCTTGGGGCGGCCGGTCGAACCCGAGGTGTAGAGCACATAGGCGAGGTCCCCGGGGCCGACCCGGGGAGCACCTCGCCGCTGCTCCGGCTCGCGGGACACCGACGGGTCCGCACCGCTCACGTCGACCCGTACCGTGCGCACCCCGGCCGTGCGGAAGGTGTCCTGCCCCGCATCCTGACCGGTGACCACGAGCCGCACACCGCAGTCCTCCAGCACCCAGGCCAGCCGCCCGGCGGGCAGGGCGGTGTCGAGCGGTACGTAGGCCGCTCCGGCCATGAGGACGCCCAGCACGGCGACGGGCAGCCGAGCGCTCCGCTCCAGATGGATCCCGACCCGGTCACCTCGTCCGACGCCGAGCGCCACGAGCCGGTCGCCGAACGCGCGGGCCCTGTCGCGCAGTTGCCCGTACGTCAGCCGCTCCGCGCCCGCCGCCAGGGCGAGGGCGTCCGGGGTGCGCTCCGCCTGCCGCACCACCAGGTCGCACACGGTGGCCCCGGGCGGGCCGCCGGGGGCGGCGCCCCGCAGGGCGGCGGGACGGTCCGCCGCCCCCAGCCCGGACAGAGCGCGCCCGGTGCCGTGGCCGGCGACCGTGGTGAGGACGGCGACGACATGGTCCAGCAGACGCCGCGCCGTCGCCTCCGCGAAGCGTTCCCCGGCGAGGCTCAGACGCAGGGCCAGGCTGCCGTCCGACCGCTCGCTCACCCACAGATCCACGTCGAACCGGGAGCCGCCGCCGGGCGGTGTGATCTCCTCACCCGGCACGCCGCCCAGCGCCACCGGGTGCTCCGTGAAGCCCTCGACGGACAGGAACGCCTGGAAGAGCGGATTGCGTCCCGGCACCCGCCGCGCGCCCGTCGCGTCCACCAGGACGTCGAAGGGCACGTCCTGGTGGGCGTAGGCGTCCAGCGCCGTGCGCCGCGTGCGCGACAGCAGCCCGCTGAACGTCTCCGCCCCCGCCGGCGCGCTGCGCAGCACGACGGTGTTCACGAACAGCCCCACCGTGCCCTCGCCCTCCTGGCGGTGGCGACCGGAGACGGGCGATCCGACCAGCACGTCCTGCTGCCCCGTGAACCGGTGCAGGGTCAGGGAGTACGCCGCCAGCAGCACCATGAAGAGCGTGGCGCCCTCGGCGCTGCCGCGCTCCCGCAGCCGCCCGGCGGTCCGCACCGGCAGCTCCGCGGCGGCTCCCACGGCCCGGCCTCCTCCGTCAGAGCCGCCTCCTCCGTCAGACCCGTCTGCCGCGCTTGATCCGTCTGCCGCGCCCGGCGCGTCCGCACGGTCGGCGGGCAGCGTGAGGAGTTCGGGGGCGCCCGCCAACTGCTCCCGCCAGTAGGCGATCTGCCGCGCGGCCTCCGGGCCGTCCAGCCACCTACGCTGCCAGGCGGCGTGGTGCGCGTAACGGTACCCGCCCGCCACCGGCGGCGCCGCCCGCCGCCCGGCCGCCTCGGCGTCGTAGAGCGCGGCCAGATCGGCGAGGAGGATCTCCAGCGACCAGCCGTCGGCGACACTGTGGTGCAGCGTCAGCACCAGCACCGTGGCCTCCCGCGTGAGCAGGATCCCGGCGCGCACCAGCGGCCCCCCGTCGAGACGGAAGGGGGCGTCCGCCGCCGCCTCCACGCGCCGCCGTACCTCCCTCGCCTCCTCCTCCGGCGACGCCGCCCCGCGCAGGTCGGTCACGGGACACCGCAGCGGCTCCCCGGAGGGCAGCTGGACCGGCACCCCGTCGATCTCGGTGTACCGCATGCGCAACATCTCGTGCCGCTCGACCAGCGCCCGCAGCGCCCGGCGTAGCGCCTCGGTCTCCACCGGCCCGCGGAAGCGGTACGCCAGCGGGATGGTGTAGGCGGCCCGGCCGGGCGTCAGCTGTTCCATGAACCACATGCGCCGCTGCGCCGCGGTCAGCAGGACCTCGTCACGGAGCCGCTCGTCGCCCCGGACCCGGGCGAGGAACGCGCTCCGGCGCTCCGGCGGGAGGAGCGAGAGGCGCTCGAAGGGGCCCCCGGCGGACGGGCGCGCGCCCTCCGCCGTCCGGGGCCGTCCGGTGTCCGTCACCGGTCGCCGACGAGCACGTGCCGGGTGTCCTTGCTCCAGGCGGACCAGCAGCGGTCCAGGTCCCTGCTGACGCTGATGCGCTTCAGCCAGCGGTCCCTGCCGTCGTACCGGGCGGCGAAGGGCCGGCGCCCGTGCACGGCGCTGCGGTTGTCCACCAGCAGCATGTCGCCCGGCGCCAGCGCCACCTGGCGCAGGGAAGCCTCCACCGTGTCGTAGAACCTCCGCAGCACCTCACCCAGCCGGTCGTCCTCCGGGGGCTCCAGGAAGTACGGGTCCACGCACGCGTACGGTCGTTCGCGCGGCCCGAAGAGCACCGGACGGCGCTCCGCCCCGTCCCCCGTCACGCCGTGGGAGTGGTCGGGGAGCTGGCGGAACCTCGGCTCGAAGAGCACGTCGAAGGCCGGATCGCCCAGGTCCCAGTCGGCCGCGCAGCTCACCGTCGTGGCGGCGGCCGTGGGGTTGCGCAGGCACAGCAGGCCGACGTAGTCGGGCCGGAACGCGTGGAAGGCGTCCTCCGTGTGCCACCAGATCGGCTCCTGGCTGGCGAAGTTGATCTGGGTGTTCTCGTACTCCCGCATCGGCAGTACGTCGTGCACCACCGCGCCGTCCTGCTGGCTCCGCCAGCCGAAGACCTCGCCGAGCAGGGAGCCGATCAGCACCGCCTGGATCTCCTGGCGGCGGGTGCGGTCGCGGGCCGGCCCGTCACCCCACGACGCGGGGGTGGAGCCGACGGCGGTGTCGTCCACCGCCAGGCCGTGGACGAGGGCGTAGGCGGCCGGGCCGTCCTGCCACAGTGTTCCCAGCGCCCGGCGCAGCCGCAACGGCAGTTCGTGCGCGGCCACCGGGGCCTCGCGGCAGACGTCGTACGGCGCCGACGCGGGCACCTCGCCGGCCAGCCGGGACGTGACGTCCTCCAGCACCTGGCGCTCGGCATCCGTCAGAGTCAGCTCGATGCCGGGGGCCTCCGATGCGCTCATGCCCTCCCTCTCGGGCGGGCCGGCCGGCTCAGGCATGGTCTCCTCCGCTCGATGCCAGGGCGTCGCGTACCGACTTCGGGCGCATATCGGTCCAGTGCTCCTCGATATAGGCCAGGCAGGCGGCTTTGTCCCTCGCCTCTCCCACGGTCCGCCAGCCGTCGGGAACGGGGCGGCCGACCGGCCAGACCGAGTACTGTTCCTCGTCGTTGACCACCACGAAGCAGGCGTTCTCCACGCCCTCGTCGGTGTCCGTCTTCTCCATGGAGCCGTTCCTCCCTCACTCGCGCCGTTCCGCGCCGGGCTCACCGGCGGGGCCCAGCAGTTCGTCGAGCAGCATGTCCAGCCGCGCGGGACCCGCGCCGTCCTCCGCGGCGCCCGCCTCGTCCCGCGCCGTGCCCTCCCCGGCCTCGGCCCGGGCCACGAGCCCGGCGAGGCCCGCGACGGTGGGGTCGCCGAAGAAGTCAGTGAAGGGGACGGTGACCGAGAACTCCTCCCGGATCTGCGTCAGCAGCCGTGCCACCAGCAGGGAGCTGCCGCCCAGCCGGAAGAAGTCCTCGTCGCGTCCCACCGCCTCCGTGCCGAGGACGCCCGCGAACCGCAGGGCGGCGCGCCGCTCCCGCTCGCCGCGCGGCGCGACACGCTCCCCGCCGTTCCGCCGGGCGGAGCCGAAGCGGGGCTCCGGCAGCCTTCGTTGGTCGACCTTGCCGTTGACCGTCAGCGGGAACTTCTCCAGCAGGACGTACGCGGCGGGCACCATGTACGCGGGCAGTCGTGCCCGCAGATGCTCCCGCAGCCCCTCCTCGTCCGGGTCCGTCCCGGGCAGCGGGGTCGCGTACGCCACGAGCCGCCGGTCGGCGGACCGCTCGCCCCACACCCGGACGAAGGCGGTGCCCACCTCCGGGTGTTCCTCCAGCACCGTGCGCACCTCGCCGAGTTCCACGCGGTAGCCGCGGATCTTCACCTGGTCGTCGGCGCGGCCGAGGAATTCGAGGGTGCCGTCGGGCCGGTACCGCGCCTGGTCGCCGGTCCGGTACAGGCGGGCGCCCGGCTCGCCGGAGAACGGGTCGGGCACGAAGGCGGCGGCGGTGGCGGAGGGCATGCCGAGGTAGCCGTGGGCCAGGCCGGCGCCGCCGACGCACAGCTCTCCGGTGACCCCGACGGGCACCGGGCGCCCCCACATGTCCAGGAGATACACCCGGGACGCGGTGACGGGCCGTCCGATCGGCGCCCAGGCGGGCCAGTCGGCCGGATCGCGGGGGAGGGTGTGCGCCGTGGTGACATGGGTCTCCGAAGGCCCGTACTCGTTGTGCAGCCGTCCGTCCGGCAGGCCGGCGAACAGATGGCGGAGGTCGTCCGTGACGACGAGCTGTTCCGATCCGGAGATCACCGTCCGCAGGCCGGCCGGGAGCACGCCGCCCGCCCGGTGCCCCTCGGCCATCTGCTGGAGCGCCGCCGCGGGGATGAAGAGCCGCTCCACGCGCAGCGCGGTGAGCAGCTCCGCCAGGCCGTGGACGTCGCGCCGCTGGTCCTCCGAGATGAGGACGAGCGTCCCGCCGCCCGCGAAGGTGGAGAAGATCTCCTGGAACGAGACGTCGAAGCTCAGCGAGGCGAACTGGAGGGTCCGCTGCTCCGGCGGCACCGGAGCGTAGCGCTCCAGCTGCCAGCCGACGAGGTTGCTCACCGCGCGGTGCGGCATACAGATGCCCTTGGGACGGCCGGTGGAGCCCGAGGTGTACGTCACGTACGCCACCGCGTCCGCCGGGATCAGGGGCGCCGGGCCGGGGGCGGCGGATGCCCGCTCGGTGGCCTCGGCGACGTCCAGGAGGCGCCCCGTGGCCGGCGGCAGCGCGGCGCGGGTGTGCGCGTCGACGAGCACCACGGGGGCGGCCGTGTCCTCAAGGATCATGGCGAGGCGTTCCGCCGGGTGGTCGAGATCGAGGGGGACGTACGCGGCGCCCGCCTTCAGTACCCCGAGGACGGCGGCGACCATGGCGGGGGAACGCCGCACCGCCACGGCGACGAAGTCACCCGGCCGCACGGACGCCTCGCGCAGCGCGTGGGCCACCGCCTCCGCCAGGCGGTCGAGTTCGCCGTAGGTCACGCGCCGGCCGTCCTGCTCCAGTGCCGTACGGCCGGGCTCGGACGCCGCCCGGCGCTCGAACCACCGGTGTGCGAGCGGGACGGGGGAGGGCGCGGTCCCGGTGTCGTTCCAGCGGCGCAGGACGAGGTCGCGTTCGGCGGCGTCGAGCAGGTCGTGGTCGCCGACCGGGGTGTCGGGGGAGGCGGCGAGGGCGTCGGCGAGGCGGGCCAGCCGGCCGGCCATCCGCTCCATCGTGTCCCGGTCGAACATCGACGCGTCGTACTCAAGGGTCAGCCGCGTGCCACCGTCCCCGCCCCCGGTGCCCGTGGCGAACAGCGCCAGGTCGAACTTGGCGTCGCCGCCCCCGGCCGGGATCTCCCGGCAGGTGACGCCCGCCAGCTCCAGGGCGTCCACACCTTCGCCCTCGGCGGCGAACCACACCTGGAACAGGGGGTGACGGACGTCCTGCCGGGGCGGGTCCACGGCCTCGACGACCGCGTCGTAGGGAGCGGCGCCATGGGCGTGGGCCCCCACGAGGGCGTCGGAGGTCTCCGACAGCAATCGCCGGAAGGAGGCGCGGGGCGGCACCGCGAGCCGCAGCGCGAACGTGTTGAGGAAGAAGCCGACCGTCCGGTGGGTCTCGGGCCGGTCGCGCAGTGTGGCCGGGGTCCCGACCACCATGTCCCGCTCCCCGGTGACCCGGTGCAGCAGGGCCGCCCACACCGTGAGCAGCACCGTGAACGGGGAACAGCCCTCCGCGCGGCCGAGCTCCAGCAGCGCGCCGAGCGCGGCGGGACGGGCGGGGACGCGGACATGGGCCGCCGGGGCGTCCCCGGGCGGACCGGAGACCGGCAGGTCCATGCGGCGGGGAGCGTCCCCCAACCGCTCGGCCCAGTACCGCACCTGGGCCTCCGTCATCTCCCGCCGCTCGCACTCCCGTTCCGCCCACTCCAGGTACGAGGGGCCGGGATCGCCTCCCGTCCCGTCGCCGCCGGCCACGGCGGACCGGTAGAGCGCGGCAAGATCGGTCAGGAGGATCCCCAGGGACCAGTCGTCGACGAGGATGTGGTGCACCACCATGCCGAGCGTCCAGCGGCGTCCGGGGTGCCGATAGAGCGTCAGCCGTACCGGTGGCGCCTGCGCCAGGTCGAACGGCTTGCCGGACCGCTCCGCCAGCGCCGCCGCCGTCACCGCCGCGCGCGAGCGCGCCGAGGCGGCGTCGTCGGACAGCGGCAAGAACCTCGACGTCGTCCTCATGG